>CADCWK010000280.1 GCA_902806375.1 uncultured Thermomicrobiales bacterium | reverse complement strand
CTCGTCACCCGATCAAGGGAGCTCGGCGCCGACGGCCTCGCCACCGGCCACTACGCCCGGATCGTTCCCGGTGACGCGACCGCCCCGGCCGGCTCCCCGGAGGCGCGACACCGCCTGCTCCGGGCCGTCGACAGCCGGAAGGACCAGAGTTATGTCCTCTACACGCTCGACCAGGACCAGCTCGGCTACATCCGCTTCCCCCTCGGCAACCTGACCAAGCCGGAGGTCCGGACGCTGGCCCGCGCCTTCGGTCTGCCCGTCGCCGACAAGAAGGAGAGCCAGGAGATCTGCTTCGTCGGCGATCGCTCCTACGCCGAGTTCGTCGCCGAGCGCCGCCCGGACGCCGCCCGGCCCGGCGAGATCGTCGACGGGGACGGCGCCGTGATCGGTCAGCACAACGGCCTGCTCCACCACACCGTCGGCCAGCGTCGCGGCCTCGGGATCGCGACCGCCCAGCCGCTCTACGTCCTCGGCCTCGACACCGCCGCCAACCGGCTGGTCGTCGGTCCGAAGGTGCTGGCATCGGCCCGCGAGCTGACGCTCAGCCGGGTCAGCCTGACCGGCGGGATGAGCGAGACGGCCTTCACGGCCGACGTGATGGTCCGCTACCGGGGCCAGGTCAACGCCGGGACGGTCCATGTCTCCCCGGCCAGCGACGGCTCGCGGTTCGGCACGGCAACAGTGGCCTTCACCGGCGGTGGCCCGGTCGCCTCGCCGGGACAAGCCGCCGTTTTCTACGCGCCAGGCGGCGACGAGGTCCTCGGCGGCGGCACCATCGACGCCGTCGCACGGTAGAGTTCCTGGACCGGCCCGCGCCGTCCCACCGGACGCGTCAGACCGGCCCCTGCCCCGCGACGCCCCGGACCACGTGGTGATGGAGACCGCCGATGCCTACCTATGCCTTTCGTTGCCCGGACTGCGGCGGCACCTTCGACGAGCGCCGGACGTTCGCCCACTCCGACGACCCCGTCACCTGCCCGGCCTGCGGTGGCGGCGGCGCGACCAAGCAGTTCGGGACGCCGATGGTGCTGCGCAAGGGCATGGCGGCGAGAGCGTTGCTTGAAGCCCCCGGCCGGGTCCCCGTCGCGTCCGCGTCTGCTGCCCACAGCAGCGGCTGCCCGTGTTGCTCCGGCGGTTCCGTTCCACCAGCGAGCCCGACGATCGACTAGGTCCCCCGGACGGTCGACCCGGTCGCCGTCGACTCGCCTCCACGGCAGGCACCGTCACCGCTGATACTGGTCCTCGTCCAGTGCGGTCCTAGCCGGATCGCTTCCCAACCGGCTTCCCGGAGCCGGCGGCCCGCAGCCTGCGTGGAGGCATCCCTACGCCAATCATGGCGATGCGCGTATAGTGCACGCGCTATCGGTGGCCCCAGTGGGCCTTGAAACGTCTGTCGTCACGGCGGGAAGAGGGAGCAATCGGTGCGGAGAAACGCGATCTTAGGCGGAGTCGGGGCGCTGATCGTCTTCATCCTGATCATCGTCGGGCTGTACCTGCTCGGCGACGACGATCAGTCCGCGCTGGAGCGACTCCGCGACATCGCGGTGATCTTCGTGGTGCTCACCAGCCTGCTCACCGTCGCCCTGCTGGCCGCGGTCACCGGCGCCCTGATCTACCTCGTCATGCAGGTCAAGGACAAGGTCATCCCGCTGCTCGAGGAAGTGACCGGCACCGCGAAGACGGTGCGCAACACGGCCAGCTTCGTCAGCGAGGAGACCGTCCGCCCGATCGCCGGCGTGGCGGGCTGGGTCGCCAAGAACCGCCAGTTCTCCCGCGTCGTAACGGGCAAGACCAAGAAGATCCCCGATCCCAGCAAGCTGTAGCGATCGGCACCCCGGGTCGGGGCCCGACCCATCGACGAGACGACCCCACCTCCGGCACCGGAGGTGGGGTCGTCTCGTCGCAGCGGGTCCATGCGGGCACGCACTATGGCAACCACGTGGATCCTCGCTCGCTCGGCTCCTTCCGACTCCATCCGGGTCCGCAGGCGGTTCACCGGGCCGTGGCGCCATTCCCGCCTGTTCGGGCGCCTCACGGTCACGGTGATCACCCGGCAGGCGCAGTCTCAGTGGTCCGAAGCGCCCCGGCCGAGATCGCCAGACCCATCCTGTTCGACGAGCAGCCGCACCGCCCGGAGCAGCGTCGCCCGGGCAGCGGCGACGTCCCCGTCTTCCGGACCGTCCGGGCCGAGCTGGGCGAACGCCCAGGTCCCCGCCAGCGTCGTGATCAGCAGCAGCAACTCCGCGGCCGGGAACCGGCCTGAGATCCCGCCGTCGTCCTGGGCCCGCTGGATCGCCGCGACCTTGCTGCGGTTGGCTTCCAGCACGACCGGCTGCCGGGCACCCTGCCCACTCCGCTCCAGCCGGTCCCAGAAGGTCAGCCGCACGAGCTCCGGATAGGCGACCGACCAGTCGAACAATCGCCCGGCGTAGCCCGGCAGATCCTGGGGATCGATGGGGGTCTGCCGGACGAACTCGGCGATCACGCGGTTATAGACGGCGTCGAAGAGGTCGTCCTTGTTACCGAAGTAGGCGTAGAGCAGGGGTTTGCTCGCCCCGGCCGCGGCGGCGATCCGGTCCACCCGCGCCCCGGCGAGACCACGTTCGGCGAACTCCTCCGTGGCCGCCCGCAGCAGTCGCCGGCGGGTCTCCTCTGCGTCACGTCCCATGTCGTCACCATACGCTGCCCGTCGGACGCTTGACAACGATCCAGCATCACCCTAGGATCTCTATGTTACCAACTAGTAGGTAACAACGCTTACCGAGGGAGTAGCTGTATATGACAGGCCGAGTCGCACTGGTTACCGGCGCATCGTCAGGGATCGGCGAGGCGACCGCTCGACGGCTCCACACCGACGGCTTTACCGTCTACGCAGCCGCCCGCCGGACCGCCCGGATGGCCGCTCTGCAGGAGCTCGGCATCCACGTCGTCGCGATGGACGTCACCGACGACGCCTCGATGGTCGCTGGCGTCGAACGGATCATCGCCGAGGCGGGCCAGATCGATGTCCTGGTCAATAACGCGGGGTATGGCTCCTACGGGTCGCTCGAGGACGTGCCGCTGGCCGAGGGCCGCGCCCAGTTCGAGGTGAACCTGTTCGGTCTCGCCCGGCTGACGCAACTCGTGCTGCCCCACATGCGCGCCCGGAAGAGCGGGCGGATCGTCAACGTTTCCTCGATGGGCGGCAAGATCTACGAACCGCTCGGCGGCTGGTATCACGCGACCAAGTTCGCGGTCGAGGGGCTGAGCGACTCCCTCCGCCTGGAACTCCGGCCCTTCGGGATCGACGTCGTCGTGATCGAGCCCGGTGGGATCCGGACAGAGTGGCCCGGCATCGCCAGCCAGAAGGTCCTCGAGACGTCGGGGACGACCGCGTACGCCGCCCAAGCGAAACACCTCGCCCGCGTCCTGGGGAACGACCGGATCATGTCTGATCCGGGTGTCGTCGCCCAGGCGATCGGGGACTCCGTGACGGCCCGCCGCCCGAAGACGCGCTACGTCGTCGGCGCCGGAGCCCGGCCGCTCCTCCTCGCCCGCCGCCTCCTGTCGGACCGCATGTTCGACCGGTTCCTCACGGTCGTCTTCAACCGCCTGGCCTGACGCCCGGCGGGGAAGGACACGGCGTACCGTTCATGGCTGGCCGACGACCAGGCGCAGCGACCCGTCGAAGGTCGGCTGCGTCCGCAGGTGGCCGTTGGCGGCGTCCCAGGTCCCACTCGCCAGATCGGCCCGGAGCCGCGCCAACCCCTGCTCGACGACCGGCGGGTCGACGAAGCTCCGGGCCGACATCGCCCGACGCACGCCAAGCTCGAGC
>CADCWK010000279.1 GCA_902806375.1 uncultured Thermomicrobiales bacterium | reverse complement strand
CGTCGCCGTACAGCTTCCAGGGGCTGGGCGAGGAGGGCCTGCGCTACCTGGCCGAGGCCCGTGAGCAGACCGGGATGCCCGTCATCACCGAGGTCATGGAGCCGGAGCAGGTCGACCTCGTCGCCGAGTACGCCGACATCATCCAGATCGGGACGCGGAACATGAGCAACTTCCCGTTGCTGCGGCGGGTCGGCCAGCTGCGCAAGCCGGTCCTGCTCAAGCGGGGGATGTCCGCCCGGATCGACGAGTGGCTGATGAGCGCCGAGTACATCCTCTCCGGTGGCAACCTGGAGGTCATCCTCTGTGAGCGCGGCATCCGGAGCTTCGACCCGGCCACTCGATTCACCCTCGACCTGACGGCCGTGCCGCTGGTGAAAGAACTGACCCACCTTCCAGTCGTCGTCGACCCGAGCCACGGCACCGGCCTGCGGTCGCTCGTGGGCGCGATGGCGATCGCCGGGATCGCGGCCGGCGCCGACGGGATCTTCGTCGAGGCCGAGCCCGACCCCGAGCAGGCGACGTCCGATGCCGCCCAGACGATCTCCCCCGAGGAGCTCTACCGGATCGTGCAGCGTGGCCGCCTGGTCGCCGGAGCCCTGTCGGCGACCCTCCCCACGCAGCTCCCGGTCGGCCTGCCGGAAGACGCCCGGGAGCTCGCCGCCGCCGGGGACTAGGTCCGTTCCGTCACGCGACCACGCCCCCATCACGCATCATCGCCCCGGTGTCCGGTCAGGACGATCGGGGCGTTTCGTTCAGAGGGGCAGCGACGGCAGACAGCCGCGAGCTTCCCGACTCGGAATCACTGGGACGTTGCAGACCCTGCTGGCCAGCGACCCAGCGCAAAGCAGGGTCTAGCGAACCGTGTGTCGGGCGCTCGACCTCCCCACCGGTGATGGCCCCTGATCCCGTACCATTGGATCCGACAGCAGTCGGCCGGCGATCACCCGCGTTCCCCCGAGTGGACGCCGCCGCCCATCGTGTGCTCGCCCACCGCCGCATCGACGCGAGCCCACACGCAAACCCCAGCGCCGGTCTCCCGGCGCCCGCCAGACGGACGGAGCACCATGACCATCACCGCGCGACCGGAGATCGCCACCACGGACCCGTCCGATCGGCCGGCCGAGGACATGTCGACCAGCGTGGAGACCCTACGCGAGATCGAGCGCCGCATCCTGTGGCTGTCGACGCTGATGATCCACCACGCCAACAACGTCCGGCCCAACCCGGACAAGCCGACCAAGGTCGGCGGCCACCAGGCGTCATCGGCGTCGGTCGTGACGATCCTGACGGCGCTCTACTTCGAGCACCTCCGCGCCGGCGACCGGGTCTCGATCAAGCCCCACGCCTCGCCCGCCTACCACACGATCCAGTACCTGCTCGGGCAGCTCGACCGGAAATACCTGACGACCCTGCGCCAGTACGGCGGCCTGCAGTCCTACCCGTCCCGGACCAAGGACCCGGACCCGGTCGACTTTTCGACCGGCTCCGTGGGGCTGGGCGCCGTCGCTCCGATCTTCGCCTCCATGGCCAGCGAGTACGCGGAGCGCCGCTTCGGCCATGTCTCGTCGGGCCGGTTCATCTCGCTGATCGGCGACGCCGAGCTGGACGAGGGCAACATCTGGGAGACCGTCATCGACGAGTCGGTCCAGCGGCTCGGCAACGTGATGCTGATCGTCGACCTCAACCGGCAGAGCCTCGACCGGGTCATCCCCGGCATCAAGGCCGAGCGGCTCAAGGGGCTGTTCGCCGCGGCGGGCTGGCATGTCCTCGAGGCCAAGTACGGCACCCGCCTGGAAGCCCTCATGTCCGCGCCCGGCGGCGACGCCCTCCGGCGCCGGATCGACGAGATGCCGAACGAGGAGTACCAGGCGCTGGTCCGGACGGTCGACCCGGCATCCCTGCGTGGCCGCCTTGCGGGTCCCCCTGGTGGCGCCGACCACGACGCCATCCTCGCCGCGGTCGCCGGGATCCCCGACGGGGCCCTGCAGGAGACGATCGCCAACCTCGGCGGCCACGATCTTCTTACGCTGCTCGACCTCTTCCGCCAGGCGGACCACCTGAACGATGCCCCGGTCGTCCTGTTCGCCTACACCGTCAAGGGGCACGGCCTCCCGATGGCGGCCGACCCGCTCAACCACTCGCAGTTGCTGTCAGCCCAGCAGATCGAGGAACTCGGTCCCCGGCTCGGCGCTGACGCCGACGACCCCTGGGCGGCGCTGGACCCGGAGACACGCGCAGGGAAGCTCTGCCTCGCCCGCGGCACCGAACTCGCCCGGCCGGGACGGGTAGCGTCCGTCGCCTTCGATGCCATCCCCGACGAGATCGAGAGCCGTCACCCCAAGCAGACGTCCACCCAGGAGGCCTTCGGCCGGGCGCTGCTCCGGGCCGGGGACCTGCCGGGCATTGGCGAGCGGATCGTGACGATGTCGCCCGACGTCGCGACATCGACGCACCTGGCGGGCTGGATCAACAAGGCCGGCGTCTTCGCCGCCGAGGAGACGACCGACTACGAGGACGACCAGCAGCGGATGCTGCGCTGGCGCCCCTCCCCGACCGGGCAGCACATCGAGTTCGGCATCTCCGAGATGAACCTGTTCATGGCGCTCAGTCAGTTCGGCCTGGCCGAGGAACTCATCGGCCAGCCGCTCATCCCGGTCGGCACGGTCTACGACCCGTTCGTCTGCCGCGGGCTGGACGCGCTGATCTACGGCCTCTACATCCGGTCCCGGATGATCTTCGCCGGCACCCCGGCGGGCGTCTCGCTCAGCCCCGAGGGCGGCGCTCACCAGAGCTCGGTGACGGCGTCGCTCGGGATCGAGCTGCCCAACCTGCGCTTCTACGAACCGGCCTTCGGGCGCGAGGTCGACTGGGTGCTGCTCGACGCGATCGGCCAGTGCCTCGACCGCGAGCATGGCCAGTCGACCTACCTGCGGCTCTCCACCAAGCCGATCGACCAGGGCCTGTTCAGCGAGCCGCTCGACCGGTTCGGCGCCGACGAGCTCCGGCGTCAGGTCCTGGCCGGCGGCTATCGGCTGGTCGACCGGCATGTCGCCACGCCGGACCTGCCCGCTGACGATACGGTCACCATCGCCGTCGGTGGGATCATGGTCCCGGAGGCGGTCGCCGCGGCCCGGCTGCTCCAGGACGAGGGCGTTGCCGTCAACGTCATCAATGTCACCAGCGCCGACCGCCTCTACCGTGCCGCCCGGCAGGCCCGTGCCGCTCAGCTCATCGACGCCAGGGCTGCCCACCACCACGGCCACCTGGAGACGCTGTTCCCCGGATCGGACCGCCGGGCACCCATCGTCACCGTCCAGGACGCCGCCTCGCACTCCCTCGCCTTCCTCGGCGCCGTCTGGGGGGCGCCGGTGGTCCCGCTGGGCGTCGACGAATTCGGCCAGTCCGGCTCGCGCGGCGAGCTCTACGGGCAGGTCGGGATCGACGTCGACACCATCGTCAACGCCGGTCTGCTCGCGCTGGACCTGCGGTGACGATTCCGGGTCTGATCGTCGGCCAGCGCGGTAGTCGGCCGTAGGGGCGATCCCTTGCGGTCGCCCTGGCCGCCGCGGCGGCCACCGCCGATAGGCGAGACGTCGTTCGCGGACCGCCCGACAGGGTTCGACAGATGGCGGTCGCGTTGGTGGTCGCGCCTGACGGCGCGGGTGACCACAACGGACCGCCCCTACGGACGATCAACTTCGACAGATCCCAAAGGAGACCGACCATGTCCTTCGCACTCCGGATGCTCGAGACGTTCCCCAGCACCGCTGTCGCCGACACGGACACGCTGGCCGCCTGCATCGACGCCTGCTTCGA
>CADCWK010000278.1 GCA_902806375.1 uncultured Thermomicrobiales bacterium | reverse complement strand
CCGGACAAGGCCGACGTCGACTTCGCCGAACTGGAGCGAGAGGTCCTCCGCGCCGCGCACATCAACCGGATGCGGACGGCGATCGTTTCGGACGACGACGACGTGATCGCGACCGCGGCGACGCCGGACCCGTTCGGGGCGATCGACCGGCTGCCGCCGGAGCAGAAGGAGCGGGTCGAACGCGCCCTCGCCGCTCGGGCCAAGGCGACCGGTACCGCTCCGAAGGACCGCTTCATCCCGACGATCTACGGCTCGGAGACGGCTATGCCCTCGAAGTAGTGAAAGCGTCGCCGCGTCAAAGAGGGACCAATCAGACCACTCATATTGACGGCGATACGGGCCACGTCGTCACGACCTCCCGTCCGAGGTCGTTGGTCGTCGTGATCGTCACCTCGGCAGTCTCTCCAGTTTTGGTGTCGGCCGCTGCCGTAACGACGAACGGGATGATGCGAACCGTTTGTCCTGGGTTCAACGTACCGAGATCCTGGTCCCCGATCCGTGCTGGTACCGGCACGGAACCGCCGTTGTGCAGAGTCATTGCGACAGGGATGCTAACGAACACCTGACCCTGTAGCACAGTGTCGGCCGGGTCGGAGACGTCGACCTCGATCTGAACCAGGCCAACGGGATCCGACCCATCGGCCATTGGGGTACTGGACGCCGGGACGCCCAGTGTCGACGTGTATTCGGCCAGGCGCCAGGTCTCACCCTCCCGGACGATCAAGCTGACCTGGAGCCAGCCTATCGGTGACAGATCCTGGTGGACGACCAGCAGGCGTGGCTGGCCGGCGGCGTCGGCGGGATAGGACCGGACCTCGACGACCTGATCTGGATAGGCATTTCGTCGCGGGACGTCGGACAGTGCCCGGTACTGCCGGACGAGCGACTCAGCCGTGCGCCCCTCCCCCTCAGGAATGTCGCGAAGCAGGAAGTCGTTCGACAGCAGCGACCAGGCCGGTCCTGTATACCTGTCCTCAAGCGGCACATCCGACGAACCGGTCGCGTACCGACAGGCTGACCACTGATCCAGGAACCCCTGTGCGATCCCTGTATCGTCCGGTGCCGCCACCGGGTAGCGGGAAGTCAGGGAGGCGAGGTCCCCATCAATCAAGTACTCGGGCAACTCAGCGACGGGGCGAGCAGACGCGCTCTCGACGAGTTCGATGAGCGCCCCACTCGCTCGCGGCTCCGTCACGCAATCCGTCGTCGATCGCGGAGCGACTCCGCGGAAGGTCTGCGTTCCAGTCGAAACTGCCCACGGTTGGTCGAGCGCGACGACTCGATCCAGCTCGGGCGCCACAGCCACTGCGACCGGGTTCTGGATCGGCTCCGTCGACTCCGGCGTGGCGGTGACGCCCGGAGTCGCGGCGATGGACGGCTCTGCGACCGGCGTCCTCGCTGCCCGAGCGATCTGACCAAACTCCAGGGTACCCGGCGGGTAGACGGCGATCGTCAGTGGCCGTGGTTCTGGAGCATCCGCCGTCGCGCCGAGATCGACCGATTCGACGGTGAACGTGAGCCGGCCCCCAGCTCCGGAGACGACCTCTGGACTGACCACGAAGGGCTGGACGACCACTGACGCGCCGGGTTCGACCACCCCAAGATCCTGCCCATCGATCGACAACTGGTGCGGCGTCTGGCCGACGTTGGCAACGGTCATCGAGACCGGGTAGT
Organism: uncultured Thermomicrobiales bacterium; assembly: GCA_902806375.1. Lineage (GTDB taxonomy): Bacteria > Chloroflexota > Chloroflexia > Thermomicrobiales > UBA6265 > CADCWK01. The sequence goes on along the minus strand of CADCWK010000278.1, from coordinate 2,212 downwards.
CCGCCTCCAGTTGACTCGAGAAGTTCCCAGTCCCCCGAGGACCATAGGCGTCGCGACCCAGGACGATATCTGCGACCTGGGCCGACAAGGGCAGTGGCGGCTCGGGGCTGAGCAGGTTCCGTGCGAGGAACTGCCACTGTCCCTCATCCTCGACCAGCAGACTCACAGCCTCGAACTCCGTCGCCTCAGAGCCCGTCGTCGTCACAAGGAGCCGGGCTCGGCCCTGTCCGTCCGCGGGCACTCGCCGCACGTCGAGCACGGACGCAGGGTAGGACCACTCGAGCACCCAGGTTGCGGTGAAGAAATAGTGCTCCCGTACCACTTCCTCGGCGGTCCGGCCCTCGAACAGCACTGGATCGAAGTTGAATGCGTCTGCTGACAGCAAGTTCCAGTAGGCCCCAGTGTAGGGCTGAAGAGTCGTCCCGACCCGTTCCCCGGTCTCGAACCGACAGGCACTCAGCTGCTGGAAGAGCGTCGTTACCGCTGCCACCTCTGTGTCCGACGCCGGTGGGTACCTGGCCGGATCGATGCCCGCATCCAGGACGAACACCGGTTCGATCGTCGGCGCGGCGTCACCTAGAGCGACGCGCTCCCCGATCGCCGCCTCAACGGAGCCCGCAGGACGCGACGGCGTGACACACTCGGTCGTGTTGACGGGCGGCACCCCGTTGATCGCGGCATCCGGGAGGTTCACTGCCCACGGCTGATCAAGCGCGACGACTCCAGCAGCCGGCGTCGATACAGGGTCGGTCAACGGTGTGGAGACGCCAGCGACCCCATTCGGCCCGTCTGGCGGGGGAGCCGTCGCGCGATCGTTCAGGACGGACCAGCTGCCGCTGAGCAGCAGAGCGACGACGGCAGCGACAGTCAGGATGTCGATCAGACCCCGGCCACGGCGGGCCGACGGGGGAGTGAGGACGAGCGGGGCCGCCTCGCGGACAGGGGATGGCTTCGCGGGCGGCAGCACGGCGATGGGCGCGTCCATGAGGTGCCTTTCGAGTTGGTCGAGGAAACCCGGCCATGGAGCGCTCAGGTCGTCGGCGCGGGACAGCGCCTCCAGCCCGGCGACCGCCGTCGACGTCGTTCCGCTCGCTTCGGTGTCGACCTGAGGTTCGGTGTCGATCGACCCGACGCGCCGCCGCCCGGTCCGACGGTCCCACCAGGCCGCCAGTTCCCCGGCGGGGAGGTCGACCGGGTCGTGCCGGCCGTTGGCGTTGGAGTGATGGCGGTCAGACACGGGTCGACTCCTTGGTATCGGGGCAGGGAGCGGAGGGTGACCGGGCGATCAGCTCGGTCCGGAGCCGGCGAATGGCCCGGTGCTGCAGCATCTTGACGGCGTCGGTCGTCCGGCCGGTGATCTGGGCGATCTCGCCTGTGGTCAGGTCGGCCAGCCGGAGCTCGATGACATGCCGCTGGTCCGGCGTCAGGACCGCCAGGGCGGCATACAGCCGCCGCGACGCGTCGCCGGCCAGCGCCAGCTCCTCCGGACCCGCGGCCGGGTCGACCAGCGGCAGTTCGTCGGTCAGCGGGGCCGTGAGGCGGTACGACGGCCGCCGGGCGATCGAGACGACGACGTTGTGGGCGATGGCGAACAGCCAGGCTGGGAACGAATCGCCGTGAAACCGGCCGATCGCGGCCAATGCCTGGGTCATCGTCTGACTGGTGGCGTCCTCGGCCGCTTCCCGGGTCCGCAACCGCCGGTAGCAGTAGCGATACACCGGTTCCGCCCAGCGGCGGTACAGGCGGGCGAACGCCTGCCGGTCGCTCCCGGCCAGCCGGGCCAGCTGCTCGTCGGGCGTCCGGTCGTCGCTGATCTTGGGACCCGTCGTCGGGTCAGTCATGCGCGCGTCGCCCCCGCCAGGAGTCCGAGGCGAGTGCCAGATCACCCACCGTTGACGGCCCTCACCCATACAGACTCGCGCATCCCGGGAAGGTAACGCGGCGGTGATCCTATCAACCGGGAGCGGCCCTCACCGCGCCGCCCGACCTCTTCCCCACGGCCGACGTTTTCGCTATCGTAAGCAGGTCCGATCGTCCTAGCCCATCTGAACCAGCCAGGGAGCGACACGTCATGGCGACACCGTCGACGCCGGCCACCGCCCCACGCGAGATCGCGCTCTCGGCCGCCTGGCAGGCGCAGTCGCTCTCTGGGACGCTCCGGACACGGGAAGGGCGCTCGGTCGAGGTCATCAGCCGCGGCACCTGGACCCAC
>CADCWK010000277.1 GCA_902806375.1 uncultured Thermomicrobiales bacterium | reverse complement strand
CGTCGTCACAGGGGCGCCGGACCAGGCGAGTCGGTCGAGCAGGACCGCGTCACCCTCCGATCCGGCCGCGCGGACACCAACCGCCATGATTGGCGCCCCGGTGGTGTCGGGGATCGTCCAGGCGACCTCCTCCATCACGCCCGGAGCGAGCTGGAGTGACGGCCCGTCGATCGTCTCGATGTCGGTTTCGCTCCGATAGACGCGGAGGACGAGCGTCGCCGAGACCGCGCCGTAGGCGGCACCCAGCCGGGCCGTCAACCGCTGCCCGGCGTACAGCGTCGGGGAAGCGAGCAGCCGGTACCCCCGCATCACCATCGCCTCCTGCGGGATGAAGGTTGGCGTGGTCGCTGTCGCGCTGCCATCGGCCGTCAACGTCAGTCCCAGCATCCGTCCGTCGCCCGTGGCGTGGTTGGCGACCGTGAGCTGGTTGGGCTCGTCGGCCATGAACCCTTGCACGGCGCCCGGCAACGAGAAGTGGAAGCGGGCTCCCCCCTTCGGCAGGTCGGACGACTGGCCATGGAGCCGCCGGGCCGCGTCGACGAGGAGGTCGGTCTCGATGACCGCATCGCTAATCGCCCGTCCGCCATCGGCCGTCGACAGGTAGAGCCGGTCGGCGACGGGGCCGCGCCAGTCGGTGGCGCCCTCCAGACCGGCCAGCCCGTTCTTGATCCCGAGGATGCAGCCGACGTTGCCAGCGTTGCAGTCGGTGTCCCAGCCATCGCTGTTGACGATCATCTGGGTGCGGGCGAAGTCGTCGTTGCCGTGCAGCAGCGCGTGGATGATGACGGCGTGGTTTGGCACCATGTGGCAGTTGCCGGGGAACAGCGCGTAGCTGTAGCGCCCCTCGATCAGCGCCCGCGTCGCCAGCCAGTCGTCGTCGCGGGCGTGCCACTCGCGGACGTCGCCGATCAGCCGGGCGATGGTCGACTCGTTGGGGATCAGCCGGACGGCCTCGTCCAGCAGGACGTCCAGCCGGGACTCGGTAAAGGCCAGCGCCTCCATCGCCGCGATGACCTGCGCGCCGTAGATCGCCTCGCCGTCGTGGCTGACGCTGCCGGCCCGGCGAGCGAAGTCGACCGCCCGCTCCGGGTCGCCGGGGAAGAGCATCGCCCAGCCGTCGATGAAGATCTGGGAGCCGATCTGCTCGGCGATCGTCGTCCCGTTCAATGCGATCGAGCCACTCTCCGGGGCGTCGATGCCATTCATCAGCCGGAGGAAGGCCGTGTGCTCGGTGGACGTCCCGAGCCCGCCCCACCAGAGAACGGTCCGCAGGTAGATCAGGTAATTGCGCCACGCCTCACCGATCTGCGCCGGCGTCAGCTCCGGGTCATAGCCGTTGTCGGCCAGCGCCCGGACGAAGGTGAACGTCCCGGCGATGTCGTCGTCGGTCACGACCAGCGGCTCGCCGAACCGCTCGTGGACGTAGCCGGTGATCGGGCCGAGCTCGGCCATGATCCGCTCGTGCGTCCACTGCTCGAACGGCCGGCCCAAATAGACGCCGATGATCTTGCCGAGCACCCCGGCGTAGACCCGCTCGGCGTAATCGTCTGGCAGGGAGCCGGTGGTCGGGACGTGACGCAACAACTGGGTCATGGGATGGGTCTCTCCTTCGCGTTGGTCAAACGGCCTGGTGTCTTCGGCTGCGTTGATTGCGGAGCAGACCCCTCCCCCAGCGCCAGAGAGACCCCTCCCCGGCTCGACTCGTCGCTGCGGCTCCTCATCGCCCGGAGAGGGGCTCCATGCTGGTCGGCTTCGCCTTCCTGCGTTACCGCGGTCTCGGATCGGGATGTTCGATTCTGACGCCCGAATCTGCTCCCCTCGCCGGGCACCTGTGAGCCGAAGCCGCTTCAGCGGGTGAGCGAGCAGGTGAGCCGGAGTAGGGCTGGGGGAGAGGTCTGTGCTCCGCTACCCGAGGCGTTCGATGGCAATCGCTCTCATATTGAGGGGTGAAGCCGATCGCTACCCCTTCAACCCACCACTCGTCAGCCCCTCGATGAAGCGGCGCTGGAGGGCGAGGAACAGGATCACGATCGGCAGGATCATCATGATGGCGCCGGCGCTGGTCAGCCCCCAGTCCCGGCTGAATCGGGTCGTGAAGTTGAAGTAGCTCGTCACGACGGTGAACTTGTCCTGGTCGGTCAGGAACACCGTCGCCAGCAGGAACTCGTTCCAGACCGACAGCGCGACGACCAGGCCGACCGTCAGGAAGCCCGGCCAGGCGAGCGGCACGACGATCTGGACGAAGATCCGCCACTCCCCCGCCCCGTCGACGCGGGCGGCGTCCTCGAAGTCGCTCGGCAGCTGGACCATGTACGAGCGGAGCAGGAAGACAGCGAGCGGCGAGTTGATCGCGATGTAGATCAGCGACAGCCCGAGGATGTTGTTGACGAGTCCCAGCCGCTGCCAGAGAAAGAACAGCGGCACCAGGAACAACTGGATCGGCAGCGCCGACCCGACCAGCAGGTACAGCGTCAGAATGTTGGCGCCGGGCAGGTTCATCTTGGCCAGGCTGTAGGCGGCCATCCCGCCCAGCACCAGCACCCCGATGACCGTTACCACGACCAGTTCCCCGCTGTTGCGCAGGGTCGTGGAGAAGTTCCCGACGTCCCAGGCCTCGGGGAAGTTGCTGAACACGATGTCGGTGGGGATCCCGAGCGGGTTGCGGCCGATCTCCGCCTGGGTCTTGAACGAGTTGAAGAGGAGCACGACGACCGGACCCATCGCGAACAGGACGAGCAGCATCAGGATCACGTGGTTGGGGATCAGACTGATCCCACGTCGGGCGGCGCCGGCCCGGAAGGGACGGTTCATATCTCCCAGCCTCGCTTCCGCAGCACGATGAAGATGCCGATGATCAGGCCGGCCAGCAGGCTCATGGTGAGGCCCATCGCGCTCGCGTACCCGGCTTCCAGCTGCGTGAAGGCCGCCTTGAAGACGAGAACGGAGAGGACCTCGGACGCCCCGGCCGGACCACCCTGCGTCAGGACCCAGATGTAGTCGAAGGTCAGGAACGACCAGATGCTCGTCATCAGGATCATGAAGACGAGGGTTGGGCGGATGCCAGGGATGGTGATGTCCCGGAACTCCTGCCACCGGTTGGCGCCGTCGAGCCGGGCCGCCTCATAGAGGTCGGCCGGGATGTTCTGCATCGAGGCCAGGAACAGGAGCATCAGGAAGCCCCAGAAGTGCCAGTTGTCGACGAAGGCGATCGTCGGTAACACCGTGTCGGTATCGCCGAGGAAGGCCCGGTCAAGCCCGCCGATCCCCCAGTCCGACAGCGTCGCGCCGATCCCGCGGTCCGGGTTGAGCAGTGACCGCCAGATACTGGCGACGATGACGCTGGGAAAGACGTACGGCAGGAACAGGGACAGGCGGTAGAGCATCGCGCCGCGCCGGACAGGCATCAGCAGGCTCGCGGCGACCAGACCCATCGCGACGGGAATGGTCAGGAACATGGCCAGCCAGATCAGGTTGTTGCGGAAGGCGCGGTAGAACGAGTCGTCGGTGAACAGACGCCGGAAGTTGTCCAGCCCGATCCATTTCGCCTCGCCGATCCCGCTCCACTCGGTCATCGAGTAGTAGACCGAGGCCACGGCTGGCCCGAAGACGACGGCAACATTGATCAGCAGGATCGGCAGCACGAACAGCCACGGCACCACCCGGCGTCGCCAGGTGACCCGCTGCCAGAATCGCAGTCTCGGGGTCGCGACGAGGTAGCGCGACGTCGGTACCCTGGCGCCGGCCGCGTCGGCGTGGGAAGTCATTGCCTGCTCCTTCACCGGGAGGTCATTCGAGGCCGGAGCGGGACGCACCCCCCACTCCGGCCGGTCATGATCGATCGGTTACCCGTCACGCGCGGAAAGGGGTCAGGACCGGGCCGGGACCGGTGGGTTGCCTCCGGCGGCGAACTCCTCGGCGAAGATCGCCTGGGCGCCGGCGAGGTACTCGTCCATCGTGATGTCGCCGGCCCAGACCTTCTCGATCTCCTCGTAGAGGTAGACCTCGGTCCGGGGTGGGAAGAACGTCCAGGTCGTGTAGCCGTAGTTGTTGGCCGCGGCGGCCGTGGCCAGCCGGTCGATGATCCGCGCCATGCGCTCATCCAGACCGGCCAGGTTCTCGGCGGGGATCGTTACCGGGGCGGGCGCCAGCCCACAGGTCGCCACGAGCGTGGCCTGGGTCGCCGGGGAGAAGTAGAAGTTGAAGAATTCGGCCGTCTCGGCCTGGTACTGGGAGTTCGCGTTGATGCTGTAGGTCGACCCGATCCCCAGGGAGTAGATCTCGGACCCGTCCGCCGATGGCATCGGGACCCAGTCCCACTCCTGGCCGGCCTCGTCGAAGTAGGTGTCGGCGTCAGCCTGGAACCAGGTGCCCTCGATCTTCATGGCCGCCTCGCCATAGGCGAAGGCCGAGGATGCGTCCGCCATCGTCGTCGTGTAGTAGCGGTCCAGGCCACCCATGAACCAGCCGTTGGTCTGCAGCTGCGTGAGCGGCTCGAGCGCGGCCGCGATCTGTGGGTCCGTCCAGGGGATCGCTCCGGTCAGCGCCTGGTAGATGACCTCCGGTCCGGCGATGTGGTTGAGGAACTCGCCGATGAACCACTCGTTGGCCGGACGCCACTCAGCATTGGCATGGGCGAAGGGGATGACTCCGGCGTCACTGACGGTCTGGCTCAGGGCCATCATCTCGTCGATGGTCGTGGGGGGAGTCCAGCCGTTGGTCTCGAACAGGGTCTTGTTGTAGTAGAGGACCAGGGTCTCGACCTCGTTCGGGATCGAGAACAACTGCTCGCCCGAGCGTCCGAGTTCCAGCGACCACGGGGCGAAGGTGGCTGGCCAGTCATACTGCTGGGCGATGGCGTCGAGCGGGATGATCTGTCCCGCTCGGGCCAGTTCGTTGGCGAACGAGGGGCCTGGGGTAATGACGATATCCGGGCCCGCGCCACCAGCCAGCGCAGTCTGGGTAGCCGTCCAGCCATTGGGCTGCAGCGTCGCGTTGACCTGCGGTCCACCCTGGGCGTTGTAGGCACTGATCACGTCGTTGACGATGCAGTCGGCGACGGTTGACCCGCCGGTGACGTCCAGCCACATGGTCAGTTCCGGTCCGCCCTGGGCCGTGGCGGGCCGGACGGTCGCGAAGCCGCCGATCCCGGACAGGACGACGGCGACCAGCATCAGCGAGACGATCAGCCGGGAACGGGCGACGAAAGCAAGGTTCACGTCCTCGTGCCTTTCTACCCTCGAGTATGGGTCAGCACCTGCCAGGCATCGGCTTCGATCCCGCGGGACTGAACAGTGGGTATGGCCGGATCATACGATTAACCGACGGGCTCCACAAGACCTCGTGCTGCATCTGGTTGAATCCATGCATCACGGTCACACGACTGAGCGGATATAGGTTGTTCGACTCCAGCCCGACATCCCTTCCCTGGAACTGATACGTCTATCGTCCGGTGCCTGCTCCTACACGCAGAGCCAGTCCTGGCAGTTCAGGTCGACTCCCGGACGATCAGGTCGTAGCCGTTCTCGATCCGGCGGACCGGGCCGGTGTACGTGCCGCGTAGGCGATCAGTCAGGAGCCGGACGAGTTGACGACCGGTCGACTGGTTGCGCTGGCTGACCGTCGTCAACGGTGGGTAGACGAGCGCGGCGGCCGGGATGTCGTCGAACCCGCCGATGGCGATGTCTCCCGGCACGCGCAACCCCCGCTCCCGGCAGGCGACCAGGGCGCCGATCGCGATCAGGTCGTTGGCCGCGAAGACGGCGGTCGGACGCTCGTCCAACCCCAGCAATTCGAGCATCCCCTCGTAGCCGCCGCGCTCCGTGAAGTCGCTCCCGCGTACCAGTACCTCGTCGACGGGGATCCCGTGCCCCGCCAGCGCCCGCCGGTAGCCACGTTCCCGGTTGGCCCGCGGCGGCGTGCCCGGCTCGCCGGCAATGATCGCGATGCGGCTGTGACCGCGGTCGACGAGGTGCTCGACCATCATCCGGGCGGCGCTGTCGTCAGGGATCGAGACGGTGTCAACCAGCGGCTGCTCTGTCGTCTCGAATACGTTCTGGCTCCCGAGCAGGCAGATTGCCGTCCCGCGGCGCAGCAGCGGTGCGAAGTCGGCGTCGTCGGGGTGGAACATCGTCCCGATGAGCCCATCGACCCGACCGCTCATGGCGACGTTGAGCGCCTTGAGCTCCAGGTCGCGATGACCGTCGGTGTTGTAGGCCAACAGGTCGTAGCCGAACTGGCGGGCCTCGTCCTGGATACCGCGGATGAACAGGCCATAGAACGGGTTGACGATGTCGGGTACGGCGGCGGCGATCGTCATCGTCCGGCGCAGTCGCAGGCTCTGGGCGGTCTGGTCCGGGACGTAGCCCAGCTCTCCCATCACTTCCAACACCCGCTCGCGGGTCGCCTGCGTCATCGACTTGGGCTGCGTCCCGTTCAGGACATGGGAGACGACGGTCTGGGAGACACCGGCCGCCCTCGCGACATCGGCCTGGGTCGGGCGGCGGATCATCGGGGCGGACCTACCACACCGGCCGCTGCCTGCTGCGTCACGTCCATCTCCCTCAACGTCGCTCCCCATCCGGCTGGTCTGTTCCGTGATGCCCACCCCTGGGTGTGTCGTCATCCCGCTAGCCGTCAGGATACACAGGGCCTGAGCGAGGGCGACTGCTCTCAGCGTCGGATTGGGCGATCCCGCCATCCGGTGAGGGGTATTCAAGCCAGCGCGAGGATCCTCCCGCCAAATCTGCGCAAATCAATGCAACGCGGAGTTGCACAATCACATGACGTGCAATAGTCTCTGTTGCACAGCACGATGAGGTGATCCAGGACATGGCCGACCTGCCCAGTGGCGTCTCACAACGCGACGTCGCCGACCTGCTCGGGCTCTCCGTCTCGACGGTATCCCGCGCCCTGAGCGACAACGACCGCGTCAGCGACCTGACCAAGCGCGCCGTCCGCGACGCGGCCCGGACGCTGGCCGCGTCGCGGACGGCCGTGTCCAGGGACACGGCCGTCACCCCGGCCCGCCCGATGATCGGCCTGATCAACAGCGGGCTGTCGAACGATCGCTCGCCCCAGTCCCTGGACGTCAACTTCGCCGAAGTGCTTTCCGGTGTCGAACAGGCCTGCGCCCGCGCCGGGCACATCCCCTATCCCTGGCAGGAATCGTGGCGGCTGCTCACGGACGAGGGTAACGGCTTCTTCAGCCACGTCACGGGCATCATCACCGTCGGCGGCGTCATCTCGCCGGAGGTGATCGACACGGTCCAGCGCCAGGGCCTGCCCGTGGTCATCGTCGGCGCGCAGTACCCCGGCAGCGGGATCACCAGCGTCGGCTCCGACAACACGACCGGCACCCTGCTCGCCGTCCGGCACCTCGTCGCACAGGGACACAGCAAAATCGCCCTGATCAATGGCCCAGGCGCGACGCATACCTCACACGAGAAGCTGGCCGGGTACCTCCTCGGGCTGGCCGAGGCGGGCATCCCACTCCAGCCGGAACTAATCCGGTCTCGTGACGGCGAGCTGTCGTTCGACGAGACCGCCGGCGACGCGATGGCGACCCAGGTCCTCGGCCTGCCCGAACCGCCGACCGCGATCATCTGCGCCTTCGACCAGTTCGTGACCGGTGTCTACCGGGCGGCCTCGCGGATGGGGATAGCGATCCCCGGTGACCTTTCGGTCGTCGGCTTCCACGACGATGACGCCGCCCGGTTCGCCATCCCACCGGTCACGACCATCCATGTTCGCCGGACCCAGTGGGGCGAGACCGCCGTCGACCTGCTCCTCCGGCTGCGCGAGCCGAGCGCGATCCGCGGCACGCACACGCTGATCCCGGTCCACCTGGTCGAGCGGGAATCGACCGGTCCCCCACGGGCGTCACCGGATGGATACCGGCAGCAGTGATTCGCCCCTCGCGGGCCACACCCGCCGGGCCAGTCCGCCTACGGACGATAACCCTTCAGCCACCCGCACCGTACCCTCGAAGGGGAGGACCATGACCCAGACCACTGATCGGCCCGCGACCGCTGCCGTGACCATCACCCAGGAGATCGCGATCCCGCTCGTCGTCGTCGGAGGCGGCCTCTCAGGGCTCTGCGCCGCGATCGCCGCCGCCCGCCGGGGTGTCCAGGTCGCGCTCGTCCAGGAGCGCCCGGTGCTGGGCGGCAACAGCTCCAGCGAGATCCGCGTCCATCCCGTCGGTGCCTCCCAGCACGGCACCAACCGCGACGCCCGCGAGACCGGCCTGATCGAGGAGATCTTCCTTGACGTCCGGGCGCGGTCGTACGGTCTCAGGCAGGTCAACGGCCAGCACTACCCGATGTGGGACGTCGTCCTGGCCGAGAAGGTCAACGACGAGCCCAACCTGCGTCTGTTCCTCGATACCCGGGTGATCGGCGTCGAGACGGCGCCGGACACCCGCGACGGGTACGCGCAGCGCGTCACCGCCCTCGTCGCCGCCCAGCAGGGTAGCGAGGCCGTCTTCCGCTTCGTGCCGGAGATGGTGATCGACGCGACCGGGGACGGCTTCGTCGCCCTCCAGGCCGGGGCGCCGTTCCGCTACGGCCGCGAGGCGCGGGTCGAGTTCGGCGAGAACTGGGCGCCCGAGGAGGCCGACGACATCGTCCTCGGCTCGACGATCATGTTCGCCGCCCGCGACGTCGGCCGGCCGGTCCCGTTCATCCCGCCAGCCTGGGCGCACACCTTCCCGGACGAGGAGTCGCTGCCGTTCCGCTTCCACGAGCAGTTCGAGAGCGGCTACTGGTGGCTGGAATGGGGCGGTCGCCTCGATACGATCGCCGACAACGACACGATCCGGCGGGAACTCCACGCCGCCGTCTTCGGCGTCTGGGACCACATCAAGAACCACTGCACTGTGCCTGGCGTCCGCGAGCGGGCCGCGAACTGGGCGATGGACTGGGTCGGCCACACGCCCGGCAAGCGCGAGAGCCGCCGGTTCGAGGGCGACCACATCCTGACCGAGGGCGACATCCTCGCCGGGTTGAACGCCGTGCCGGCCGACACCGTCACCTACGGCGGCTGGCCGATCGACCTGCACGCGCCGGACGGCGTCTACTCACCTGACCGGCCCTGCACCCAGCCGCCCCTGCCCGGTCTCTACGGCATCCCCCTCCGCTCGCTCTACAGTCGGACCGTCAGCAACCTCGTCCTGACCGGGCGCGACATCAGCCAGACCCACGTCGCCCACGGTTCGACCCGCGTCATGAAGACCTGCGCCGCGATCGGTGAGGCGTCCGGCACGGCGGCCGCGGTCGCCATCGCCCACGGCCGGACGCCCCGGGCCGTCGCCGAGGACCCAGTGACCGTCGCCGAGACCCAGCAGGCCCTGCTCCGGCAGGGCGCCTACATCCCCCGCCACCGCAACGCCGACCCGGACGACCTCACGCTCCAGGCCGGGGTGGTCGCGGCGGCGTCGTCCGAAGCGACCCTCATGCTGGACGACGACGGCAGCGACGCCCTGGGCTGGGAGGACACCGGCCTGAGCGCCTCCGAGCACAATGGGCTGATCGCCGAGCGCCGGACGCCCGTCCTCAAGGTCGTCCCGGTCGAGCACCCACTGGCGCAGTTGTTCGTCCTCAGCGCCGACCGGCTCGACGCGATCACGCTCCGGCTCCGGTCGGACCGGTCCGAGGACGTGACCGCCACCCTGCACATCCACCAGGCCGACCACCTGCGCGATCTCCGTAGCCTGGGCGACACGGCGACCCGACTGGCGACGCTCACCGCGACGGTCGTGCCCGGCGACAAGACGGTGCGGTTCGCGCCGGACAATCCAATTACCGTCCGGCCCGGCCAGCCGGTCGCCCTGGTCCTCGAGGCGCTGCCGGACGTGGCGTGGCTGAGTTCCAGCCAGGAACCACCCGGCACGCAGGCCGCCCGCTGGGACCCGGAACTTGGATACTGGCGCTGGCTGCACGGCACCCTCCACACCGACGTCTCTCCGGCCAGCCGACCCTACGGCGCGGCCAACATCACCAGCGGCGTGACCCGGCCCGAGGTCGGGACCAACGTCTGGATCTCGGACCCGGCCCAGCCGCTGCCGCAGTGGGTCGACCTGCACTGGCCGGCGACGATCACCGCCGGCCGGGTGGAACTCACCTTCGACTCCCAGCTCAGCGGCTGGGTCTGGGAGGGGCAGTTCCCGCTGATCGCCCGTGACTACGAGATCGCCCTCTGCGACCCGGCGACGGACAGCTGGCGAACGGTCGAGACCGTCGCCGGCAACGTCCAGCGTCGCCGCGTCCACACCTTCGCTCCCCAGGAGACCAGTGCCGTCCGCGTGACCGTCACCGCGACCAATGGCGGCGCGACCGCCCGGCTGGTCGAGGCCCGGGTCTACGCTGAGTGACCCACCGGGGCGGCGTCGACGTCGCCCCACCCAACCCTGAATTTCAGGCTCAGCCTCTCGGCCGGGCCCGGAAGAGTCCCGTCGCAGGTTGCCGACGCCGGTGACCCCAGAAACACCAGGAGATGTCGAAGATGACAACGACCCGTTTCTCCCGACGACAGGCCATCGGTGGCGCCACGGCGATGGCCGCCGGAGCCGCCCTCACCCGGACCGCCTTCCCGGCCCGGACCTCGGCCCGGCAGGCCACGACGACGATCGAGGTCTGGGGCGGTGTCCCAGCCGAGAACGGTCCTCAGGACCTTATCGACGCGTTCCAGGTCGCCCACCCGGACATCGGCGTCAACTACACGCGTTACGTCAACGATGACACGGGCAACACCCAACTCGACACCGCCCTCCAGGGCGGCACGCCGATCGACGTCTACTTCACCTACGCCCTGCCACGGCTGGCGCAGCGGACCGGTGCCGGCGCGGCGACCGACCTGGCCCCATACATGGCGCAGGACAAGGCCGTGATGGACTGGGCCAGCACGACCGACGGCGTCACCACCGCCGACGGCGTCTATACCTCCCTGCCGACGACGGCCGAACTGGGCTTCATCCTCGCCAACCAGCGGTTGCTGGAGGAGGCCGGGCTGACCCTGCCCGAGAACTGGACCTTCGACGAGTTTCAGACCATGGCCGAGACGCTATCGTCCGACTCCGTCTACGGCACGTTCGCCGTCCCGGACGAGCCCCGGACCCGGCTCGGGCCGAACTACTGGTACAAGGAGGACGGTACGTCGTCGAACTTCGATGACCCCGCCTTCCGCGCGCAGCTCGAGCGCCAGCGCGCGATGATCGACTCCGGGTCGGCCTTCCCGTGGTCGGACGTCCTCGCCCAGGACCTGCGCGCCTACGCCCAGACCCCGTTCCTGACCGAGCAGGTGGCGCTCTGGAGTACCGCAGCCTTCTCGCTCCGCTACGTCAATGACATGGAGGAGTACCCGCACGACTTCGTGACGACGTTCGCGCCGACCCCAACGCCGGCCGATGTCGCCGAGCCATGGAATCTCGGCGGGCTGAACAACTGGATCCTGATGAACAGCCAGGCCCGGCAGCCGGACGCCGCCTGGACGTTCATCCGGTACTGGCTGACGGACGGCGCAGCCTATCTGCTCCGCGGCGGCAAGATCCCGGCCTTCCCCGGCACCAGCGAGGACGCGATCGTCGAGGGCATCCTCGGGCCCGACCGCGAGACCCTCTACGACGTCGAGGCGTTCCGCCGGGTGCTGTTCGCCCCGGACCTCCGCTATCCCACCGACACCGAGACGAGCGGGATCTCCCAGATCGCCCAGATCTGGCAGGCCGAGACCGACCGCTTCCTGATCGGTGAGACAGAGCTGGACGAGACGCTGACCAGCATCAAGCAGCAGGCTGACGCCGCCATCGCCAGCGCGGGGTAGCCCGGCGGCGCGGCGCGATCTTGGGGCTGGGGGTGGCGAGCGGTCCCCACCCCCAGCCCCTCCCCGGCTCCCGGATCGCTCACCCGACCTGCGGTCGCGGTCGGCTCACCGGTCCCGGGGAGGGAGCAGACCGTCTCGTCGGCGAGGGGCGTCTCGTACGAGCACCGCTCTGGTGATCTGTCACCCGTCATGTGCTGGATGGAGACCTGCCCGATCTCTGGGCGTCTCCCCTCCCTGGGACCCGTTGCAGCCGACGGTCGGCTTCAGCCGATTGGAGCGCGACGGGGAGCCGGGGAGGGGCCGGGGGTGGGGACTGCTCCGGGTCAGCCATTCCGCCCTGACAGACCCGTAACAACCCCGTCGCAGGAGGGCCCGATGGCCACCCAGGGAACCGACATCATCGACATCCCCGGCCAGCGGGTACCGGTCGTGGGCGAGCGGACGAAGCGCCGCTCGCTCCGGCCGGGATCCTGGCAGGGCTACCTCTTCATCCTGCCCAACCTGCTCGGCTTCGCCATCTTCACCCTCCTGCCGCTCGCCTTCGCCCTCGCCGTCTCCTTCGCCGACTGGGATGTCATCTCCGGCATCGACGGCATCGACTGGATCGGCTTCGGCAACTTCACCGAACTGGTCCGCGACGCCAACTTCTGGGGCAGCGCCCGGAACACGCTGGTCTACGTTGGCTTCAGCGTGCCACTGACGACGGCCGCCGGGCTGGGCGTGGCGATGGCGCTCAACGGGCCGATCCCCGGCCGGACGATCCTGCGCCTGGTCTTCTTCATCCCGTTCATCACCAACACCGTCGCGATCGGCGCCGTCTGGCTGCTGCTCTACCACCCGCGCTACAGCCCGCTCAACGGAGGGCTGCGCAACCTCGGGATCGAGAACCCGCCGGCCTGGCTGGCGTCGTCGGACTGGGCCATGCCCGCCCTGGTCATCATCGCGGTCTGGGCCGGGGCCGGCTACGCGTCGATCATCTACCTCGCCGCCCTGCAGGACATCTCGCCCGACCTCTACGACGCCGCCAACCTCGACGGCGCCTCCTCGTGGGAACGGTTCAAGTCCATCACGCTCCCGCTGCTGACGCCGACGACGTTCTTCCTGCTCGTGACCGGCTTCATCGGCGCGTCGCAGTCCTTTGGCCTGATCAACCTGATGACCGAGGGTGGCCCCGGCCGGGCGACAACGGTGCTGTCGTACTACGTCTACCAGAACGGCTTCGAGTTCTACCGCTTCGGCTACGCGGCCGCCCTGTCATGGGTGATGTTCGCCGGCGTGCTGCTGCTGACCCTGTTCCTCTGGCGTGTCCAGCGCCGGATGGTCCACTACGAATAGGAGGGCCACCCGATGGTCGCAATCGCCCCACCCCGTTCGCGGTGGCCCCGCCGTGGCCGGGGAGAATCGAAGTCCGAGGTCATGGACCGCGGCACCAAAGTCCGCTGGGCCGTCATCACGCTTCTGATGTGGGCGATCGCGCTGCTGTTCATCGCGCCGTTCGCCTGGATGATCGTCTCATCGCTCAAGCGGGAGATCGACGTCTTCCGGCTGCCGATCCGCTGGATCCCCGAGCCGGTCACCTGGGGCAACTACGTCGAGGTCTGGACCGGCAACTACCCGCTGACCAAGTACATCGGCAACTCGCTGATCGTCGCCGTCGCCCGCGTCGTCGGGGAACTGTTCACCGCCTCGCTGGCGGCCTACGCCTTCGCCCGGATGGAGTTCCGGGGACGCAACGCGATCTTCGTCCTCTACGTAGCGACGCTGATCATCCCGCACCAGATGCTGCTCGTGCCCCGCTTCATCCTCTACCGGGAGATCGGGATCTACGACACGCTCTGGGCGCTGATCCTGCCGGGCATCTTCACGGTCTTCGGGACGTTCCTGCTCCGGCAGTTCTTCCTGACGATCCCGCGGGACCTGTCCGACGCTGCCCGCGTCGACGGCGCGACCGAGTTCCAGATCTACTCCCGGATCATCCTGCCACTGGCCAAACCGGCCCTGGCATCCCTGGCGATCCTGGCCTTCGTCTGGAGCTGGAACGACTACGAGACGCCGCTGGTCATGCTGACGACCGAGGCCAACTTCACCGTCCCGCTCGGCCTGACCCGCTACATCGACGAGGGTGGCGGGTTCAGCGCCGCGCTGATCATGGCCGGCGCGGTCTCGTCGGTGCTGCCGGTGATCATCGTCTTCCTGCTGCTGCAGCGGCAGTTCATCGCCGCCCTGGCCCGGAGTGGGTTGAAGGGGTAGGCGAATCTCCCCGGTAGCGAGCAGACCCCTCCCCCAGCCCCTCTCCGGCTCGACTCGTCGCTGCGGCTCCTCATCGCCCGGAGAGGGGAGACGGGTGGCGATCGGGGCGTCCTTGCGGGCAATGCTCCCCTCTCTGGGACCGGTGAGCCGAACGCCGCTGCAAGCGGTGGGAGCGAGCCGGGAGCCGGAGAGGGGCCGGGGGAGAGGTCTGCTCGCCACTGTGACGCCCGACGATCGTCTGAACCGTTCGATCACCAACTGTTCCCGACCGTTCGTCCCAGCCGGATCGACTGCACGGAGGTTCCCTCATGACCAGTGCCCCAGCTCCGACCCGTCGTTCGAGCAGCGTCGGGACGCTCACCCCGACCCGGCCAGTGCCGGCGACGACGGGTCTCCCGCAGCCCACGACCATCAGCGGGGTGATGCCGCACCTGACCGTCCGGGGGGAGAACGACCACGCGGCCCGGACCGAGACCGGCATCGGCGCCCTGATGCCCTGGGCCGGCAAGCTCTGGATGATCTCCTACGTCGCCCACCTGTCGCCCTCGGGCGGCGGGACCGGCCTCTGGACAATCGACGCTGACTTCACCCGGACCCTGCACCCGGAGAGCATCGTCGGCACGTACGCCAACCGGATGGTCCACGCGCCGTCCCGGCAACTGATCATGGGGCCGCACGTCATCGACGTCGACGGCAACGTCCGCACGATCCAGGAGTTCGGCGAACATCGCCTCACCGCCACCATGCGCCACCTGACCGACCCGGACAACATGGTCTATTTCCTGTCCATGGAAGGGTTGCTGTTCGAGGTCGACGTCCACACGCTGGCGGTGACCCAGCTGTTCGACCTGATGACGGAGCTCGACATCTCGCCGGACGCCTACGGTCACTTCAAGGGCGGCCACACGGCCGCCGGCCGGGTCGTGGTCGCGAACAACACGTACGAGGACCGCGACTTCCTCGGCGAGGTCATGGACGGCCGGCTGGCCGAGTGGGACGGGACGACCTGGACCGTGCTGGAGCGGGCGCCGTTCGTCGAGGTCGCCGGCCGGAGCAACATGGGCGAGGCGATCTTCGCGACCGGCTGGGACCGGGCCTCGGCGATCCTGAAGGTGTTCGCGGCCGGCGAGTGGCGGACGTACCGGCTGCCCAAGGCCAGCCACACCTTCGACCACATGTTCACGACCGAGTGGCCCCGGATCCGGGAGGTCGAGAGCGAGCGGTTCCTGATGGACTGCCACTACATGTTCTACGAGCTGACCCCGCTGGTCTACGGCGGCAGGACCTGGGGCGTCCGGCCGATCTCGACCCACCTCCGGATCATCCCCGACTTCTGCTCGTGGAACGGGATGCTGGTGCTATCCGGCAACCAGGTGACGCCGATCCGGGACAGCAACCTGTGGGCGGGCGAGCCGCAGAGCAACCTCTGGTTCGGCAAGACCGACGACCTCTGGCAGTTCGGCAAGCCGAAGGGCTGGGGCGGGCCGTGGTGGAAAGACGCCGTCGCGGCCAATGAGCCGTCCGACCCGTACCTGATGACGGGCTTCGAGCACAAGGTGCTGCACCTCGTCCACGAGGCCGACGCCGCCGTGACGTTCCGGGTGGAGGTGGACTTCCTCGGCGACGGGTCGTGGGCGCCGTACGCCTCCTACACCGTCGAGCCCGGCGGCTACACGCACCATGAGTTCCCGGCCGGCTTCAGCGCCCACTGGGTCCGCGTTACCCCTGATATCGACTGCACCGCGACGGCGTACTTCACGTACACCTGATCCGGCGGCACTGCCCCAGGCTCGACCGGAGTCGCGGTCATGTCGGACGGACACCGGTCGAGCCTGGGGACATGGGGGACGGGACGGGGCCGGTTGGATCCCGGCACGTGGACGGTCAGCATGGCGCCGATCGGGCGATGGCCGCGCGGCCGTCTGGCGCGAGCCTCGTCCCTGCGGTGATGGTCAGCGCAGCCGGACGACACGACGACCAGCACCACAGGGATCGGGTAGGGGGTGACGCGACCCAGCGCAAGGGTCGCGTCACCGTCGATCTGGCAATGCCGAAAAGCGGTAGTCCGGGCGTACACTGCGAAGGTCCATGACGTTCGGCATCTCTGTGCCGCCCAATCCCGCCATTCCGCCCAAGCCGACGTCACGGGAGGGCCGTGCCGCGGCCCGCCGAGCCCGAAGGATGACGCCTGGATGACCGCCGCACTGCCTGACCAGGTCGTCAGCACGACCCCCGGCCACCGGGTGCCCGGCATCGGGCAACCCTTCTTCGGGCGCGAGCCGGAGATCGCCCGGCTGGTCTCGCTGCTCGGCGACGGCGAGACCCGGCAGGTGACCCTGACCGGCGCGGGCGGCATCGGCAAGACGCGGCTGGCCGTCCAGGTCGCGACCCGGCTGCTGCGCCACCTGCCCGGTGGCGCCATCTTCGTCCCGCTCGCGTCGGTCACCGACCCGGCCGTGCTGCTCTCGACGATCCTGGCTGCCCTCGGCGAGACCGGCAGCGAGGGGGACGCGGGGACCCGGCTGGTCGCCGCGCTCGGGCAGCGCTCCGTGCTCGTCCTGCTCGACAACCTCGAGCACCTCGAGGAGGCCGGGACGATCCTCGCCCCGGTGATCGAGCAGACCCCCGGGACCACCTGGCTCATGACCAGCCGCTCCCCGCTCGGTATCGCCGGCGAGCGCGTCGTCCAGCTCACGCCGCTGCCGCTGCCCGATCCGGGGGGCGATGCCGCCCGGATCGACGAGGCGCCCTCCCTCCAGCTCTTCGTCGCCCGCGCCCGGGAGGCCTCACCGTCGTTCCGTCTCACGGAAGCCAATACCGCCGCGATCGTCGCGATCTGCCACCAGCTGCAGGGTCTGCCCCTGGCGCTGGAACTCGCCGCCGCCCGGATCCGCTCGCTCGGCCCGGAGACGATGACCCGTATCCTGCGACGGCCGTCGGGATCGCTCGACCTGCTCCAGGGCGACGAGGACGACAGCCTCGACCAACGTCATCAGACCATCCG
This sequence comes from uncultured Thermomicrobiales bacterium, assembly GCA_902806375.1. Taxonomy (GTDB): domain Bacteria; phylum Chloroflexota; class Chloroflexia; order Thermomicrobiales; family UBA6265; genus CADCWK01. The sequence continues at coordinate 5,764 of CADCWK010000277.1, read as the reverse complement.
CCAGACCTTGCTCTGGAGCTGTGAGGGACTGGATCCCGGTCCGGCGGCCCTGTTCCGCCAGCTCAGCGTCTTTCCCGCCAGCTTCTCGCTGGAAGCCGCTGAGGTCGTCGCCAGTGCCGGCTCGGCCCTCGCGGGCATCGACGCGCTGGTCCGCTCAAGCCTGGTCCTGTACCTCCCCAGTGACGACGGGCGCTCGCGCTACGATCTCCTCCAGCCCATCCGGGAACTGGCCCGCGAGCAACTGGTGGCGGCAGGTGACCGCGACGCGACGGAAGACCGCTTCATCGCCTGGGCGCGGGCGTTCACCCAGGAACGGCGGGTCGCCTGGTCCGCCACCGACCCGGCGGAGTGGATGACGTCGATCCAGTCCGAGGTCGAGAATCTCCGCGCGGCGGCGCTGCTCGCCCTGAGCCGCCGGGCGATCGAGGATGCGATCCGGATCGTCGCGTTCACCCTCTGGCAGTACTGGGGGTTGCGGGGCCAGTTCCGGGACGACGGGGCCATCATCGAGCGCATCATGGCGGCGGCCAGCTCCGCAAGCGACCCGATCCCCAACGATGTCCTCGCGGCGGGCTTCTCGGCGCTGGCCACCCGGGCCAACGGGCTCGGCGATGTCGCCACGGCCCGCTCAGCCTACGAGCGGGCGCTGGCGCTGCGGCGCGATTCCGACGACCGGATCGGGCTGGCCAACACGCTCAACAACTTCGGGCTGATGCTCAGGGCGGCGGGAGACCTGGACGACGCCCGTGACTCGCTGGAGGAGTCGCTCGCCCTGCGGCGGACCTTCGGTCACCCGCGGGCGACCGGGCTGGCCCTGCTCAACCTGGGTGACCTGGAACTGCAGCAACGGAACCTGGCCGCGGCCCGCGCCCGCTTCGACGAGACGCTGTCCATGTCGGAGGAGACGGGCGACTATCGGCTGGCAGGTTATGCGCTGATGAACCTCGGTGAGGTCGCGCTCGCTGAAGATGCTCCCGAGCCGGCGCTGTCCCTGGCGGAACAGGGACTGGCCCTGATCCGGCATGTCGGGGAACCACACGGCATCAGCCAGGCGCTGGAGATCGCGGCACGGTCCGCCCGGAGACTGGGCCGGACCGGCGACGCGGCCGGCTTTCTGAGCGAGGCGCTGGCCGTCAACAGCCTGCGGGGCGACCAGCCGACGGTCGCGACCAACCTGGAGGACATCGCGGTCCTGCTGCTGGACGTCCCACCGGTCGGCCAGGCGCCGTCGGATGCCATCCTGCTGCTCGGGGCCGCCGCGGCGGTCCGGGAACGGGTCGGCAGTGAGACGCCCACTGCCGTGCGTGACCTCATCCGGGCCCTGCGCACGGCCAACCCCGGCCCGGCCTTCCTGGTCCCGTGGGGGGACGGCCGCTCGCTGGCGCCGGACCGGCTGCTGGGCGAGGTCGAACGCCTGCTCCACCCGGTCCGCGCGGTGACCATCCTCGATGCGCCCCAGGGACCAGGGTCCGGCGACGGGAGCCGGGCCCCGGCGGAACCGGACGCCCTGACCCAGTACCGGCTCGACCCGCTGACGGCCCGCGAGCAGGACGTCCTGCTGCTGCTCATCGACGGCCTGTCCGACCGGGAGATCGCCGACGCGCTGTTCATCAGCGCCCGGACGGCCTCCAATCACGTCGCGAGGATCCTGCAGAAGATGCAGGTGGGCTCGCGGACGGCCGCCGCCAGCTTCGCCCTCCGCCATGGTCTCACCCAACCCTCACCTCCCGCTGAACGCCGGCGCCGGGCCTGACCGGCGGCCGCCCGCTCCCCTACGTCCAGGCCTGTGGTTCGACGACGGGCGGCTCGATGATGACCGGGATGATGACCGGGTCGAGCGACGGCTGGAACACCGGCGGCAGGGCCTCGATCGGAACCTCCGGCGCGACCGACGGCCCGGTCACCGGGGATGGCTGGCTGAGTGGCGAACCCGACGGAGAGGGGCTCAGGTCGGACGGGACTGGCGAGCCGGACGGCACACCGGGAGAGGCCTGAGCGTCCGGATCCACCAGTCCTGGGACCCTGGCGCGGATCTCGACGTCGGTGCTGCCGCCGGGCATCACGCTGAAGTTGCCCGGCCGACCTTCGGGCACGTCCCCGCCGTAGGAGACGGTCAACGTCAGCAGGACCGTGATGAGTCCGCCCTCGTCCAGGACCAGCTCGTAGTCACTGGCTGGCATGGCGGCCCAGATGAACGTCGCGCCGTCGCGTCCGGGTGCGCCCGTGACGGGAACGGACGTGCCGTTCTCCACATCCAGGACCGAAAAGGACGCCATCGCAAAACCACGGGGATCGAGCGGGTCGTCGGCGAGCATGCTGACCGGCTGGCATTCATCCGGACCGGCACCCGGCGCCACCAGCTCCCCGCAATGGAAGAAGGTCATCCGGAGCATCCCAGTCTCGCCGGCAGGCTCGGCACTCGCGGACGGCGGCGCCGAGCGGTCGGGTCGGGTCGTGCCACCGGTCGATGCCGTTCCCGACGAGCCCGACGACACGCCATCGACCGTCGCGACCTCGTCCCCGATTACCGCCGCCAGGTAGGTCGCGCCTTCCGGACCGGCCAACAGGGTGAGCTCGCCGGAGAACATCGTCCCGGCCTGGGTCTCCAGGTCGGTCTCATCCCCGGAACCATCCTCGACGGTCAGCGACCCATCGGTGACGTAGACGAATGTCGGCAGGTCGCTGCCCGGAAGCTCGCCGAGCTCGTCCTCGCCCAGGACATCGCGGACGAGATTGACGTCGCGCTCCCCACCAGGTGACGTGAACTGGCCGGCGTTCATCAGCAACTGGTCATCGGCCAGGCGATCGTCGATGTCGTCAATCGGCACCAGGTCCACGGTCAGGTACGGGACCGGGTCGTCACCGGCACTCTGGCGGAGTTGCTCCGTCGCGGCGGCCTGGAACACCGCCTCGGCGTCGGCCAGCATCGCCCGCTGGCCAGTCCCCATGTCGGCGACCATCGCCCGGCCCTCGGGGACGAAGACGAAGCCGGTCGCCCGTTCGGCCGGCTGGGCGTCCCCCTCCGGGAGGGCCTCGCCGCGGGTGACGCGCCAGACGACCTCGCCGTCCGGGACCTCACCGACGCCCTGGGCGATCACTTCCGCGTGCCGGTCGCTCAGTACCGTCTGGGCGAGCGCCGATGGCGACGTCACCAGCAGCAGCGCCAGGATCAGGGCCAGGGTGACGGTGGCCCGGAGGGTCCGGTCGGCTCGCAGGGCGGTACCGGTAGTTCGATCGCGTCGCATCATGCACTCCTCGTTGCGGGTCCCGGACCGGGCATCGCTGCAGCCCGTGTCGCTCATCCCACTCTAGGGAGATGTCCCGGCGGGATCGTGAGTAGGACTACTCATCCGGCCATCACCACGGACGCCCGGGGACCAATCCGGGATGACGGGATCGACCTGCGGGTTCGATCAGCGCGGCGCGGCGCGAGGCGCCGGGATGCCAGCACCGCATGGGATCGGGCCCGGCACGCCAGCACCGGCCGTCGGCTGCCAGGGATGAACCCGGACGCGGGCGAGACGGCGCCTCCGGGCGTCCGACTGGTTGGCCCGCCATCAGGATCGGGTGATGTGGGACCTATGCAGCTTATGATCGGTACTGTGTTCCCGTTGTCCGGGATGGCTGGGCAGGGTCTGATTGAGGCGGGTGAACAGGCCTTCCTCCCGGGAGAATCAGCTCCGATGCAGCATCCCTATCTCCACCACGGAGGCGGCGGCCAGTCACCCGTCACACCGGACCCGCTCCCCTTCCTCGCGACGATGGCCATGCCCAGTGGGCCTGTGTCGGCCGGGGGATCGTCTGGCGACCTGGCGGGCGCGGCCCGGGCCTGGTTCGCCATCAACCGGGAGCGGATCGTCGACGGGTGGCTGACAGCGGTCACTCCCCATCTGGCGGACGGCGTCGACCGGGCCTTCGTGCGATTGCGGCTGGACGGCTACCTCCGGGCGATCACGACCTCGATCCTCTCGCCGGCGACGACGCCGTACATCGAGCGCGTCGTCGGGACCGGGCTGGCCGGGCTGTGCCAGGGGTCCGACGCGGGCCTGCACGACCTGCGGCTCGGCCTGGCCGGGCTGCTGACCGACGGGCTCCCCGAGCACCTCCGGCCCGTCGTCGGGGGGCCACTCGAGCGGACGGTCACCCAGCTCGTGCGGGGCTATTGCCAGAAGCTTCCGGTCCCGGCGACCGCCGATCAGCCTGCCATCGCCGCGGTCCCGGCGGCCGACGGTTCGCTCCTGTCGCGCTTCATCGCGCAGTACCCAGCCTTCCTGACCATCGAATCGCTGGACGACGACCAACTCGTCGCGGGGAACGAGGCCAGCCAGCGGCTGCTGGGCTACTCCCTGGACGAGCTGATGACGATGGACGAGCAGGACCTGATCGGGCCGGAGACCCCGGAGGACGACTTCGACATCGGCGTCGAGTTGCTGTCCGGGCGGATCCCGATCGTCCAGCGCACCTCCCGGATGCGGCACCGGGAGGGTCACATGGTCACCCTTGACGTGCGGATGTGGGTCCTGCGCGACGCCGATGGCGCGCCGACGCACCTCGTCTCCGAGTTCGATACCCCGGCCCCCGAGGCCGATGGCCAGACGCACTGGCAGCGGGCCGACAAGCGCTTCCGCCACCTCGCCCAGTTGTCCCACGACGCCCTGCTGGTCGTCGGTCCGGACGGCTTCGTCCGCTACGCCAGCCCGTCGACCGAACGCAGCCTCGGCGTCGACCCGGACGCCGTGGCCGGGACGCCGTTCGCCGACATGGCGATCCCGGAAGACCGCGGGCTCGTCGCGGCGTTCCTGGACAGACTGGCCGCTTCCCCGCCACGGAGCACGACGGAGACGACCGTCCGGATGCACCGCCACGACGGGCTGTGGCGCTGGTTCGAGGTCTCCGGGGCGAACCTGCTCGATGTCCCGGACTTCGCCGGGTTCTCCATCCAGACGCGGGACATCACCGACCGACGGCACCTCGAAGATCTGCTCGGCCGGCAGGCACTCCTCGACCCCCTGACGGGTCTGCTCAACCGTCGCGGCCTGCTCGACCAGGTCGAGGCCGATATCGCCCGCTACGAGGCGACCGGCGAGAGGATGGCGCTGCTCTACGTCGATCTCGATCACTTCAAGGACATCAACGACCGGTTCGGCCACGAGACCGGCGATCTCGTCCTGATCGAGATGACGCGCCGGCTGAGCGAAGCGATCGGCGCGACCAGTGAGGCCGGGCGCCTCGGCGGGGACGAGTTCGTCGTCCTGCTCCGGGACAGCTCCCACACCGGGGCGATGATCGCCGCCCGCGAGATCCACGCCGCGATCTCGAGACCGATCGTCCACGGTGAGCTGGAGATCGCGGCCGGCGCCTGCATCGGGATCGCCCTGACGGAGCGCCCCGGCCAGACGACCTCCTCGCTGCTCCATGCCGCCGACGCCGCGCTCTACCTGGCCAAGAGCGCCCGCGACGGCAACCCGGCCATGGGCCACGACCGGGCGGAATAGATCATGGTTCTTTCCAATTTGGCCGCCGATTGGTGTCTTATCGACGTAGGGGCGATCCCTTGTGGTCGCCCACCGCGGTGGCGGCCGTCGCCGGCAGGCGAGACGTCGCCCGCCAGCATGTCGCCGTCCCTGACCATGCTCGTCGGCAACGTCGGGGCGCCTGACGTCGAGGGCGAGGACACGCCATCGCCCCGATGATTCGACGCCGCTCTCGCCCTACCCCACCGCCGCTCCGACCAGCCCGTCGACCGGTCGCAGCCGGACGGTGA
>CADCWK010000276.1 GCA_902806375.1 uncultured Thermomicrobiales bacterium | reverse complement strand
GATCGCCATGACCATGCTGATCGTCGCGGTCATGATGACATCGTTCGCCCCGCTCTCCGGGACCCTGACGGCCCAGGAAGCGACACCAGCCACACCGGCGTCCGACGTCGCGTCGGACGCGGCTCTCGGCTACGATCCCGAGCTCGATCGCGCTGCCGCCCTCGACGAAGTGACGGCGCTGCTGGCGGCGGAGGGGTACGACGACCGGGCGCTGGCGGCGGAGCAGCGCGATCGCGAGACGCGTTTCACCGACACCGAGAACGTCTTCCTCCCGAGCACCATCGCCCTCGACGACCTCGAGAACCCGGAGCTGGCCAGTGCGGTCGTCCCGCTGTTCCTCGGGGTGGGCACGGATGGCGTGGCCGACGAGGAGTACATCATCACCGAGGCATCGGACTTCGACATCGCCCACGTCCTCGGCGTCAATTACGCGCCGAAGCTCGTCCACGCGCGCGGCACCGGCGGCGAGCAGGAGGTCACGGTCGAGGACGGCCGGATCGTCTTCCGTGGCAGCGTCGACTTCGGCCCGGAACTCTCCGTCGAGGCCGGTCCCGCTGGCCAGAACGTCGTCCCCGGCACGAGCGTCTTCCCGCCCGCGGCGGTTCAGCCCGGCGCGGTCGGCGACGCCGAATGGTCGTCGGCGGTCGTGCTGCCGAGCGGGCTGGTCATCAACGCCCAGATCGTCGCCAACGGCACCGGCGTCCACGACCGGGTCGTGGAGATCAGTCCCGAGGAGCGCCAGGTCCGACTGGAGTTGCTTGACGGCTTCCAGGGTGGCGACCAGCTGTACTACCACTTCGTCACCGACAGCTCCGACATGGTCGCTGCGACGCTCGAGCGCGCTGTCTACGCGCCCCGGCTGGCCAACCTGGCGGCCTTCGGCGCGAGCACGCTCGACGACGAGTCGTCCCTGCTTGGCTTCTCGCCGAATATCAACGGCCTCGAGGGCCTCGAGGACCCGGAGCGCCAGGGCCTCAACTACACCATCGCCAGTGAGGGGCAGGACCCGATCAACATCTTCCCGCTGGACCCCGACAACGACCAGCGCTTCGACAACAACTACAGCCCGATGTGGGACGCGCATGTGAACCAGTGGACGCAGGAGGCCATCGATGCCGGCCTGCAGCGGCGGATCACCGGCTTCGCCGACCTCCAGTCGCTGATCGACCAGGGTCATGTGGAGAGCGGCGCCATCAGTCCCGATGGACCCGGCAACGCCTACGTCAATGGCCTGCGCCCATCCGGCATCATCATCAACTGCCCGGTGATCGCCCAGCCGTTCGAGGTGAACGAGAACGATTCGGACAGCGATCCCCTGGGCTGACCCGAGGCTCCGGTACCACTCGAGGTGTCCCGTCGCGGGCACCGTCCGTCCCTCCTGCGAGGGACGGACGGTGCCCGTCTCACGTGACGGCCCCCGGCCCCGAGTACCACGGGATGGATGGCCGCGCGGTCGACCCGCCGGCGGCCGGGAGCGGCGCGTCGTTCACGCCCCGACGTTCACCGTGCGGGCCCCGGCTCAACCGCCGCCGCACCGGATGGGAGCGACCCGGCCGGCCGGTCGAGATCGCGGAACCCGGGGACGATCACGGTCGCGATGCCGACGGCCTGAGCCAGGAGACTGAAGACCAGCACGGCCGGCAGGAAACCCAACCCGTCGACCGCCTGCCCGGCGGCGAGCAACCCGATCGGTTGCGCGCTCATCGCGATCGTCGAGTAGGTGCTGAACACGCGTCCCCGTAGCTGGGCCGGGCTGCGCTCGTGCCGGATGGTGACCATCAGCGGATTGAGCGGCCCGCCCACGAAACCGGCCAGCACGAAGACGGCGATCAGCAGTCCGACACCGGGTGACACGAGCAGGACCCACAGCTCGATCGGCACGACCAGGAAGGCGACGGACCAGACCAGCCGACGGGGGATCCGGCCGGCCAGCGCGCCGTAGAGGACGCTCCCGGCGAGGGCGCCGACGCCCAGCGCGGAATAGGTGAGACCAAGCGCGGTCGCGCTCTCGAGCGTCCCTTCGGCGTAGAACGGGAGCAGGACGCTGTAGACGGCACCGCTGACGGCGTTGCTCAGCGCGAGGACGACGGCCATCGGCCACAGCAGCCGGTCCCGCCGGATGAAGCGCAGGCCGGCCAGCAAGTCATCGGCGATCCCCCTGGAGATCGCCACGGCGCGGCGCGCGAACACCGTTCCTGGCACCCAGACCAGCAGCACGACCGCCCCGACCAGCGACATCCCCGCGTCGATCCAGAGGACGTTCTGCGCTCCGAGCGTCGCGACCAGCAAGCCGGCGACCGGTGTCCCGACGAGCAACGACACGTTGCCGGCTGACTCGAACAGCGCGTTGACGCGCTCCAGCGGCTGCCGGGCGAGCGCCGCCAGCTCGGGGACCATCGACCGTCCGGCCGTGATCGCCGGGATTTCCAGCAGCGAGCCGATGAAGACGAACAGCAGCAGTTGCCAGAAGGCCAGCCCGACGGTGACGTAGAGCAGCGGGATCATGACGGTACCAGCGGCGCTGACCAGGTTGGCGGCGATGGCGACGCGGCGATACCCGAGCCGGTCGATCAGCACACCGCCCAGCAGCCCGACGACCAGCCCCGGCAGGACGACCACCGCGGCGACCAGCCCGGCCCGGCTGGCGCTCCCGGTCGTGGTCAGCACCAGCCACGGGAGCGCGATGCTGCTGAGCTGGCGGCCGGTCAGCGCGGTGACCGTCGCGACCAGCAGGGCGATCAGCGGGCCGCGCCGGACCGGATCGAGGACCGGCGTGGTGCTCATCGTTCGGCCCCCGGCTCACCGGAAGGCTCGACCACGGGGTAGAAGCCGATCAACCACTCGTAGAGGCGGCGGTCTTCCGACGTCCTGCCAGACACCGCCGGATCCGGGTCATCAGCCGCCGGTTGGCCCCTAAGGTCGACCTCCTGATCGAGGAAAGGCGTCCAGAGTTCCTGGTAGCGTCGATCGAGCTCCGCGACCTCTTCGTCGGTGAGCCGGAACCAGCTCCGTCCGATCAGGAGACGCCGCGGAGCGATGCCGGTATCCCCTCCCCCCTCGATGTCGATCAGGCCGGAGGCGATGGAGCGCCGGATCTCCCCGGCAACCTCGTCCAGGATGACCGACAGCAAGACGTCGAGGGGATCTCCCCCTCCCGCCGCCCCACCCAACAGGCTGCGATCCACCGAGAGTCGATACGCGGTGACCCGATAGCGTTTCTCGGTGATCCCGGCGACGACGCGCGTCTCGGCGACCGCGACGAGATCGTGCGACTCCAGCAGGCGGACGTGGTAGTAGAGCCGGGTCCGGGCGACACCGAGGAGTTCGGCCAGCTCGGTGACGGTCCGGGGCTCCTGACGGAGGAGTTCGAGGATGCGCAGCCGGAGCGGGTCCGCGATCAGCCGCAGGACCTCCGGGTCGTCGAGAACGCGGATACCGGGCTCGAATGGCATGGCAGTCTCCCTGTTCACGGAGACTATCACGTTCACAAGGTTGTGAATAATCGCTGCCCGAGAACGCGGGGCCGATCCTAGGAGATCGCAGTGCCCATGATCTATTCATGTCCGCCCAAGACCCGGTTGCGGGTTGGATCCCGGGCGTCGATGGCCCGGGCCGGCCTCCGAGACCGAGACCGTCCCGGCTCAGCGCAGCCGCGATGACTGGCCAACGGGGGCCGGGGATTGGGGAGGGGTCGAAGCCCCGCGACCAGATCGCGCTCCCACCACTCAGCCATCCACGCGATCCCTTTGGGCGGACCTGTCCGTCGGCGACTCGCGGTCGTGCGCCCGGCGAAGCGCGGCTATCAGCGGACCCCGTGCTTCGCCCAGAAGTGCCAGGTCTTGGCGACGACGGTCACGACGCTCTTGATCTCCCCCTCGAGCGTGAAGG
>CADCWK010000275.1:2146-3908 GCA_902806375.1 uncultured Thermomicrobiales bacterium | reverse complement strand
CAGGGTTGGCGGGGACGTTGGAGTCGTCGCTGTACTGGTCGACCAGCGCCTGGTCGATCGGGACCGGCTGGGGAAGGATGATCGTCGCACTGGCGTTCTCCACCGGGGCGACCTCGGTGACGTCCGACGCGATCGCGTTCCACCAGAGCTGCTGGTTGGCCGGGACGTTGTCCGGGTAACTGCGGATGGCTCCCGCGACCGTATAGGTCAGGACGAACGTCCGGGACTGGCCGGTGGTGGACGGGAACGCCCAGTCGATCTGGATCTCCGATGACGTCTCCCGAGCCCGGAACGTCTCCGGCCGCTCGGCGTAGTTCGACGCCGTCGCCGCCTGGTAGGGCTCGAGGACGCCATTGACCTCCTCCGCCACCCCGACGTTGCCGATCGCATCGATCCGGTTGGTCGGGATGTTGGCGAAGGCCGTCCGGAACGGTCCACCGTTGAAGTCGACGACCTGCCGCTCGGTCACTCGTACCTGCCCGTTGGCCTGGACGTCGAGCGTGACGTCGTAGTCCTGCCAGACGACGGCCTGGCTCTGGGAGGAGACCGGGCCCGCCAGGGCCGGCAGCAGCAGGATCGCCAGCAGCACCGCGACCACCGCCGATCGCATCGCTGAGGGGCGCACGGTTGGCGGGATACCGCCCATGAGTCGGTTCACGTCACTTCTCCTCGTCGATCTGGACGCGAAACGGGCATAGGTCGTTCGGGACCGTGGGTCGGAGTGTGGCGTCCGCATGCACCACGGGTGTCACGGGTCCACGGCGTGATGGTGACACGTGGTGCTCCCCGGCGATCGAAGGACGTCAGGCGGACTCCCGGCGACCGTTGGTCGGCTCGGAGACGAGATCATGGAGCGAGTTGAAGAATGCCACTGCAGAGACCCGGCCACCGTCCCCACTCTGGTTGACCCGGATCTCCACCTCGGTGCCATCGATGACCGACGTCGTGGTGATCGTCGTCAGCAGCGTTCGCCTGGCGACGAACCAGTAGACGACACCGGGCACGATCAGGGCCAGCAGCAGCAGGACGGCGATGCCGGCGTTGGGGCGGCCCCTGCGGGCGAAGGTGATCGCCTCGTCACCGGAGTCGCGGACCTCCCAGCCCGCCTCGCGGTAGCGCCGCGTGGCCTGGCGAATGATCGTCTCGCTGCGGAGGGGCGCCCATTCGAACAGCCGGTACGGCTCGCGCTCCAGCCGGGCGAGCATGATGCTGCCACCGATCACCGCGCCGATCACGGCGCCGAGCGCGACGACATAGAGCCACGACACGTCGAGGGTCGTCTGCGTCCGCAGGACCAGCGCGACGACCGCCCCGATCAGCGCCCCGACCGCCGCCCCGGCCCCGAGGCCGGTCCAAACCCGTTCCATCACCCTGTCCTCATCATTTCACTACGACGGACAGCGCTGCCGATCCATTCTGCCACTCGCCGGTGCAAGGGTCGGACCGCACGACCATCCACCTACCAATCGCCGACCGCCGACCGCCGACCACCGTCGCCCGATCGGCCCCCGCCCCGCCATCGGCCATCAGGACCTTGGTGGTTACCCGTCACGGACCGTTCCGCCACCGGCTGCGCCCGGTGGAGGGGTGACAGTCACGGCATCCCGATCCGCGGGCGTCTCGTCACTGGCGGGCGGTCGGCGGCTGGCCTGGGCGTGGAGCGCGCGGAAGAAGGCCAGGGCCTCGCTGCTCAGCCCGGTCCCGGACAGATCGACCGTGCCGCCGCCCTCGGCCGGGGTCGCCGTGACCGTCAGCGTCACCG
>CADCWK010000275.1:0-2136 GCA_902806375.1 uncultured Thermomicrobiales bacterium | reverse complement strand
TTCGCCCGCCGCGACATCATGAGGTAGATGATCCCTGGGATGATCCCGGCGATGAACAGGACGATCAGCGTCGCGGTGTTCATGGCGGGCTGCCGGGTGGCGACGACGCGGTCGTCCGGGCTCTCCTGGAGGTCCCAGCCGGCGTCCTCGAACCAGGTGTCGGCCCGGTCGAGGATCTCGTCCGGCGTGAACGGCGCGAAGGCGCGGAACTCGAACGGGCGCTGGCGCAGCCGGGCGGCGTCGAGGATGAGCCCCAGGACCAGCGCGGCGAGGTTCAGCACCACCAGCAGCCCGATCCGCTCGGACAGGCCGAGGACCCGGACGACGAACAGGTCGACCACGATCGAGCCGAGGATGGCGGTGATGGTGAGCGGGACATACCGGAACAACCGCAACGACGATCCTCCTGGGTGCACGGTGATGACCGGCGAACCGGGCCCGCCCCGCGGCGATGGCGGCCCGGCACGGTGGTACCATTAGAGCATGACGCAGCAGGACCAGATCACCTCTCCCAACCCTGAACTCACCACCGACCAGATCGTCGCCGTCCTGTCTCAGCACGGCTACCGGACCACCGGTCCCCGCCAGACGGTGATCGCCGAAGTCCTGCGCTACCACAAGCCCTTCACCGCCGAGCAGGTCGTCGCCGACCTGCGCGTCCGGGAGCCGTCGCTGGGCCGCGCCACCGTCTACCGGACGCTGGAGATCCTGGCCTCGGTCGACGTCCTCACCCGGCTGCTCCAGCCCGATGGGCACTCCGCCTACGTCGTCGGCGTGCCGGGCCACCGCCACCACCTCATCTGCTCGCAGTGCGGCATCGCCGTGGCCTTCACGCAGTGCCCGATGGGTGAGCTCGTCACCTCGCTGACCCGCGACACCGACTACGAGATCCAGGGCCACATGATCGAGGTCTTCGGCGTCTGCCCGACCTGCCAGGCCGCCTGATCCTCGCTTCCACCGCCTCCGTCACTGTCTGAATGATTGAAACGATGTCTCATCCAACCTAGACTGGGACGCTGCACCGGCGAACCGTTCCCGTGGTCTTGCCCATCCCCTCGCGTGACATCGAGACTCCATGATCGCTTCTCCCGCTGTCACAACACCGACCGACCGCGACGCGGCGTCCTCACCGGAACCCTACGAGCCCGCGCCGCGTCTCGTCGCGGACCATGTCTCCGTCCATTTCGGCCGGCGCCTGGCGCTGCAGGACGTCTCGGTCGGTTTCGCCGGCGGCGAGACGGTCAGCCTGGTCGGGCCGAACGGGGCCGGCAAGAGCACACTGCTGAAGGTCCTGGCCGGGATGCTGGCGCCGTCGCACGGCCGGGTCGCGCGGCACCCGCTCCCGGACGGCCGGACGCCAGCGGTGAGTTATGTCCCGCAGCGCACCGGGGTCGACTGGACCTTCCCGGTCGACGTCCTGGACGTGGTCCTGATGGGCGCCCCGGTCGGCACCCCGCTGGCCCGCCTGCGGCCGTTCAACCATGCCCTGCGCCGCCGCGCCCTGGAGGTGCTGGATCTGGTCGGCATGCCCCATCACGCCCGGACCCAGATCGGTGAGCTGTCCGGCGGGCAGCAGCAGCGTGTCTTCCTGGCCCGCGCGCTGATGCAGGACGGCGACATCCTGCTCCTGGACGAGCCGTTCACCGGGGTCGACGTCCCGACCCAGGACCTGCTCCTGACCCTGCTCAGGGGACAGTGCGAACTCGGCAAGACGGTCATCTACGCCACCCACGACCTCGACCAGGCCCGGCGGGCGGCGGGACGGGTGCTCCTCGTCAATGGCGCGATCATCGCCGATGGCGCCCCGCGCGACGTCCTGACCCCGGCCACGCTGCGGGCCACCTTCGGCGGCCAGGTCGTCATCTTCGACGAGCAGTCGGCCCATGGGGCCAGCGACCGCCGGGCGGATCGGGTCCGATGATCGACCCGGGCGACCTGTCGCGCTGGCTGATCGACCCGCTCCAGCGCACCTTCATGCAGCACGCCTTCCTCGCGATCGTCATGGTCGGGGTGATCTGCGGTGCCACCGGCGCCTTCGTGACGCTCCGGGGACTCGCCTTCATGGGCGACGCGCTGGCCCACGCGATCTTCCCTGGCGTCGCGATCGCCTTCAGATCGGAAGAGCACACGTCTGAA
>CADCWK010000274.1 GCA_902806375.1 uncultured Thermomicrobiales bacterium | reverse complement strand
CCGATCAGGACGACGCCGATAACCATCGCCAGCAGGTTGTAGCCACGCCCGTATGAGCGCCAGCTGCGTGGCAGGATCGTCCGGCCGATCGCGAGGCCGACGAAGACCTGACTGAGGTACAGGGCGATCGCGTACAGGACGAACGCGACGATCGAGACCGGGATGCCGACCAGGGTGACGATCAGCAGGGTCGCCAGGACCGGAACGAGAATCATGGCGACCACCCCCGCGATCAGCGTCGCGGGCAGCCGGCGTCGGACCCCGTCCGCCACCGCCGACGCGGCGACCGGCGCGACGAGGACCACCACCAACCCGGTGATCAGCATGCTCAGGAGTCGGGCGAGGTCCCAGGCCAGGCCCGATGAGACGGAGACGCCCGCGGCCGAGACCGCGCTCTGGCTGCCGCGGTCGATCGGACCGACGACCGTCGCCGTCGGGTCGACCGTGGCGTTCTCATCGCTCTGGTAGTTGACCGCGCCGCCGATCTGGCTGGTCCCGTCGATGGACAGCTCGTCCACGGTCACCAGGATGTCCTCCCCGACGACGGCGTCGGTCGTCGTCAGCGTGGACGCCCGGCCCCGGATCTCGCCCTGGACCGTCCCGCGGACGTCGACGTCCTGGGCCGCGACCACCAGGTCGCCAGTGATGACGGTTCCGGGGTCGATCCGGACGGTCTGCGCTGCCACGACCACATCGCCGCCGACCGTGCCGCTCACCACGATCTCCCGTGCAGCCAGCCGGACCGATCGTTCCACCGTTCCAGCGATCCGGATCTCGTTGGCCGCCACATTGAGGTTACCAGCGATCACGGCCGTGGGACCCATGGTGAACGTGTTGGTGGCCGAGACGATGTCCCGGCTGGCGCGACCGTCCATGGTCACCTCGTCGCCGAAGATGTAGGCATCCTCCTCGATGACCTGCCCGGCCGCGATCGTCGTCTGCTCGTCGTCCAGCACGACTGCCGCCGACAGGAGGGGGACGCCGGCGACCATCGCCAGGAGCACGGTGATCATGGCGACCACCGCTCTCCGGGATCGCCGGCTCCTCGACAGGAGCGGACCGTTCGAGGGGCCGACTGAGCGACGCGGGTCCCGCATGGGATGGACCTCCATGGTCTACGGAGCGACCGGACGGACGAGAGCGGGAGCCACAACGGGCTCGCTCCGCGCGCGATGCCATATTCGACAGCGTGTGGGCGAACGTTCGCGGTCAGGATAGACGAAAGCGCCCGTGCGCGCTGGACCATTACCGTCCGGTCAGACGGCCGCAGCCAGGGCGTTCGAGAGCCGCAGCCAGCGGCTGAGGATGAACGCCCACATCCTCGCGACCGACCGGTTCGTGAAGACCGCGACGGCCAGGTCAAGGTGGGGGTCCGCCCAGACCAGGGTGCCGGCCTGCCCGAAGTGACCGAACGTCGCGGGGGAGGTCAACTCGCCGGTCCAGTGCCGACGCTTGCTGCCCTTGACTTCCCACCCCAGCCCCCAGGGCGCCTGCTCCCACCAGACCCGGCCACTCCCGACGCCGCCCGGGAGTCCGGCCGTCTGATCCCTGGTCATCTCCCGCCGGGACGCCCAGGCGAGATCGATCGCCGCGGATCCGGGCCGAAGGAAAGCGTCCGCGAACCGGACCACGGCACGGGGCGTCCCGTATGCCCCGCCCCACGGGACGGCCATCTCCTGCCACCAGGTGCTGTTGTAGCTCTCGGTCGGGGTTCCGGCGTTGGCCGCGTCGGTCAGGGTTGCCAGGCGCGGGAGGTTTTCCGCGGTCGGTCGCACCACGATGTCCGCGAGCGCGGCGCCGTGCAGGACCCGCCGCCGGGTGAAGGACCAGAACTCCTCACCGGTCGCGGCCTCCAGGGCAGCCGCGAGGATTGCGTACCCGGTATTGGAATATCGGACCATGGTGCCCGGCGGGTCGACCGACGGCGCCACGACGTGGGCGGACACGAGCTGGTCCAGTCCGGGGACCTCGGGAAGCGCGTCCCGTCGCACGCCGAGGTCCTCGGCGACACCGCCGGTGTGGCAGAGGAGCTGGCGCCACGTCACGGCGTCACGGCCGGCAGGACCATTCCCGTCCGCGGTCGGCGCGGTGAACGCCGGCAGATGGCGACCGACCGGCTCGTCGAGGCTGAGCAGGCCGTCCTCCATCGCCGCGAGGATCCCGGTCGCGGCGATCGGCTTGGTGACCGATGCGAGCCCGAACAGGGTCGATACCGATACCGGCTCTCCGGGTCGCGACGAACCGGCGTAGCGTTCCGCGACCAGCTCTCCGTGGTGCATGACGGCGATGCCGCAGCCATCCACCCCGCCGGGCTGGACCCACTCGTCGATCTGCTCGACCGCGCTGGACAGTCTCTCCGCCGTACCGGACATCGCGATCACGCACCGTTCCCCTGTTGTCCGGGTCGCCAGTTGGTAGCATACCGGGCGTCACGCGACCCCGTGGCCCGGCCATCGATGACACGGGATCCTCGTCCCGACTCCGAAGGAGCACTCGACCATGACGGCAGCGGCAGACCAGTCGACGACCTGGCGACACCCGGAAGGCGCCCTGATCGAGATCGTTCCGACTGCCGAGGCGCTCGACGCCCGCGCGGCCGACCGGGTCGCCACCGCCATCGGCGACGGGTCGGCCGGTACGCTGGCCCTGCCGACCGGTTCGACACCGGTCGGCCTCTACCGCCTGCTCAGCGAGCGCGTCCGGTCGGGCGCCCTCGACATGGCCGGCGTGGTGGTCTTCCAGCTGGACGAGTTCCGCGACCTGCCCGGGGACCACCCGCAGAGCTTCGCGGTCTGGCTCCGGCAACAGATCCTCGACGCGGCCGGGATCGGGGACGACCGGTTCCACCTCGTCCCGGCGACGGCCATCGACCCCGATACGTCGGGTCAGGCCTTCGAGATCCTGATCGACCGCGGTGGCGGCCTCGACCTGGCCGTGCTCGGCCTCGGGGACAACGGGCACGTCGCCTTCAACGAGCCGGGTTCGGCCGCCGACTCCCGGACCCGCCTGCTGACGCTCTCCGAGGAGACGATCGTCCAGACGGGGCGGACCTGGCCGTCGACCAGCCCGGTCCCACGGGAGGCGGTGACAATGGGGATCGCGACGTTGCTGGAGGCCCGGTCGATCCTGCTCCTTGTCAAGGGCGCGGCCAAGTCGCGGATCGTCAGGCGGACCCTGGTCGATCCGCCGACTGCCGACGTCCCGGGCAGTTTCATGCGTCAGGCGGGCGAGCGCCTGACCGTGATCCTGGACCAGGCGGCCGCCGCTGACATACAGGGGGAACTCGCCGCCTGGGAGCGACTTGGCTGATCCTCCGCTACCAGCGGGAGGGGTCCGGCTTCTCGGCTGGCCGGTACGCCGCCAGGTGCGCCAGGATCTGCAGATGGAGGCGGGGTTCGACCGACGCGACATAGCCGAAGACGTTCCGGGCGACCGCCTTGTTGTACCGGTGCGGTTCTCCCCAGAGGTCGGAGAACATCCCGCCGGCCTCCCGGACGATCAGATCGGTCACGACCGCGTCCCACTCGCCACCGGACAGGTAGTCGTCTATGGTCCCCGCGATGAACGCGTCGAACAGCGGAGGCCCGCCGTCGGCCGGGAAGAAGTGGCGGGGATGGAAGCCGGGCCCGATCACGCCAACGTGATCGAGCGGCAGGTCCGAGAGCGCGGCTTCGAGCCGGGGTACCACCCCCGGCGCGCCGAAGTAGGGCGACGTGACGACCCGGAGCCCATGGATTGGCCGGGTCAGCCTCTGTCGCGTGGCCCGGTCGTGGGCATCGAGCGACCAGGTGCCGTGGCCGGCGACCGCGTAGAGCAGGTGGCCAGTCGGCGGGTGGCAGGCCACCGCCACGGCTGGCTCGCCGTCGACGGCCAGGCCGACGAACACGTCGAAGTCGTCCGACCGGGCGACAAACTCCCGCGTGCCGTCCA
>CADCWK010000273.1 GCA_902806375.1 uncultured Thermomicrobiales bacterium | reverse complement strand
CGCCGGTCTTCGACGCTCCGGCCGGCTCGTTGACGTACGGCGTCAATGTGCTGAGCACGTACGAGGGCGAGGGGCTGCGGCACGCCAGCGGCCATCCGGATCGACGCGGACGGCCGGATCGCCTCGCCGGTCGCCTCCGGCGCGATGGCCGTGCTCCGGATGCTGGGAGTCGGTGAGCTGGCCAGCCCGGCGACCGTGACCGCCAACGGTCGCGGCGGGGTCGTGCCGGGGTGACGACCCTGGGGCGTGTCGGGACCAGCCAGCCCGCCGGGTGTCGGCCACGACGGAAGCGGAGCCAGGAACGAGGAGACGCGATCACGCCCGTTACCCGCGATGGCCGAGCTGGCGGTACCATCTGCTTCTCCGACCGACCGGGGCGGATCTCCACGGACCCCGGCGCCTGAGCCCGGTTCGATGGACAGGAGATCGATGATGGCGCTGCCGCGGACGATGATGGCGATCCGGACCTGGGCCCCCGAGGACTACCGGCTCGAGGAAGTCTCCGTCCCCGCGGTCGGCCCGGGCGAGGTGCTGATCGAGGTCGAGGCGGTCGGGATCTGCGCCTCGGATGTGAAGTGCTGGCACGGCGGCGGCCATTTCTGGCCGTCCGCCGACGGTCCGGGCTACGTCGAGGCGCCCGCCATCGCCGGGCACGAGTTCAGCGGCCATGTCGTCGCACTGGGTGAGGGGGCGGCCGAACGGCACGGCGTCGCGTTGGGCGATCGCGTCGTCGCCGAGCAGATCGTCCCCTGCGAGGCGTGCCGGTTCTGCCGGGACGGCCACTACTGGATGTGCCAGCGGTCGTGGATCTTCGGCTTCAAACAGGTGCTGGACGGTGGGATGGCGCGCTACTGCCTGCTGCCGCGTGAGTCCCGCATCCACCAGGTACCGGCCTCGCTGAGCGTCGGAGCCGCAGCCTACATCGAACCACTGGCCTGCGCCTGGCACGCCGTCGACCGCGGCGACATCCAGCCTGACGACACCGTCGTCGTCTGCGGGGCCGGGAACATCGGGTTGTGCATGGTCCAGATCGCGAAGCGACGCCTGGCCGGGACCGGCCGGGTCGTGGCGCTCGGGACGCGGCAGAACCGGCTGGACCTCGCCCGTGACCTCGGCGCCGACGTCGCCATCGACGTTACCCGCGAGGACGCCGTCGCCACGGTCATGGGCCTGACCGCCGGCTACGGCTGCGACGTCTACCTCGAGACGAGCGGCAATCCCGACGGCGTCTCGCAGGGGTTGGCCATGATCCGCAAGCTCGGGACGTTCGTCGAGTTCAGCGTCTTCAGCCGTCCCGCGACCGTGAACTGGACCGTGATCGGCGACTCCAAGGAGTTGACCATCCACGGCAGCCATCTCGGCCCGAACTGTTACCCGAAGGCGATCGCGGCGCTGGCCGATGGCAGCGTCGACGTCAGCCGCCTGGTCAACGGCGTCTACCCGCTGGACCGCTTCGACGAGGCGATGCGCGAGGCCGCCAGCGGCTCGGTCATGAAGAACCTCGTTCGCCCGATCTAGCTCTGGCCCCAGTCAACTCAGCGGCAGAGCGGCGCGGGCCTGAAGACCCGCGCTGAGGAACGGCTCGGAGTGTCGCGCGGTACCGATGTCCACCATCGCAGACAGCCGGGGTGAGGGGTGCTGACAACCGAGGCAGATCGTGAACAGCCGATCGGCAGGTTTCCCCTCCTTCCAGCCGCAAGCAGATGGTCGTCCATCGCTCGCCCGGCTCTCCGATCACCCGGGTTCGTCGTCGCGCTCCGCGCCGGTCCCGAGCCCGGCCCCCATGGGCCGGAGGGCTAATCGGCGACGGACGCCATCTCGCGACTGGCTGACACCCCGGCGCCGAGGTGGGTCGCCATCAACTCGAACGTCCGCAGGCGGACCGAGAGCTCCGGCACGATCGTCATCAGCATGATCTCGTCGGCCGCCGTCTCGTCGGCGAAGGCGGTGACCTCCGCGGCGACCTGCTCGGGGGTGCCGACGAACCGGCGTCCGGGCATCCGGCGGAGCATGGCCCGGTCGGTCTCGGTGAACTGGTAGGCCAGCGCCTCGGCCCGCGTCGGGCGGACACCGCGCTGCCCCCGGATGATCATCAGAATCGTCAGGTCGGCAACGTGGCGCAGCTCCTCGATCTCCCGCTCGGTCTCGCCGACGACGATGCCGGCGGTCAGCAGGGCGTAGGGCGCCGCGTAGCGCTCCGAGGGCGAGAAGGACTCCCGGTAGGTCGCCATCGCGGGCAGGGCCGTCGGCCCACCGATGTGGGAGGCGAAGGCCAGCCCGAGCCCGGCCTGGGCGGCCAGTTCGGCGCTGAACATGCTGGAGCCGAGCAGGAAGACGGGTGGCAGGCGCACATCCCCGGGGACGGGCGTGATCTCGCGGAAGGGGTGGTCGGCCGGGAACGAGCCATCGTCGAAGGCGAGCAGTTCGGCGAGCAGCTGCGGGTAGTCGTCGCCCGAGAGGGCCTCGCGGGAGCGGCGGAGGGCGTAGGCGGTCAACGTGTCGGTCCCGGGCGCGCGCCCGAGACCGAGGTCGATCCGGCCGGGGTGGAGGGCTTCGAGGAGGCGGAAACCCTCGGCGATCCGGAGCGGCGGGTGGTTGGGCAGCATGATCCCGCCGGCGCCGAGGCGGATCCGGGCCGTGTGGGCGCCCAGGTGGGCGATCAGGATCTCAGGGGAGCCCGAGGCCAGCCCCGGCGAGTTGTGGTGCTCGGCCACCCAGAAGCGGTGGTAGCCGAGCCGATCGCCGAGCTGGGCGACCGCGGTCGTCGCGGCGAGGGCCTCCCCGGCGGAGAGGCCGGCTTCGATGGGGGAGAGGTCGAGGATCGAGAGGGGTCGGGTCATGGCGATGCTCCCTGGTCGCGACCGGATAGCAACTTACGAATCGGAAGTATACCTGTTGGCCGATGTGTCGGAGGGACCGGCCGATCCCGGTGCGCCGGTCGCCGCGCGGCTCATGTCGGCTACGGACGCTGGGTAGCAGGCCGACCACCAGCGCGATGCGGCAGGCCCGCTGCCGCGCGACCGATGTCGATCCGCCCCGGTCTTGCAGGGGAGCGATCGACCTGTCTGATCCGCCCGCTCCCGCCACACAGCCGCGTGCTCCCACTCACACGGGACGAAGCGATCGTTCTGGCGGCCGTACGGGAGCGGATCGAGGGTGGCGGGTCCACCAGTGCCGGGACTGGCATGCCAGACGCATGGTCACCGACCTGATGTCGACGCGGGGCGAGGATGCCCAGAGCCAGGGACGAACGGACGGGCATGAAGAGGGTAGGGTGCGTCATCGGCGCCTTGTTGATCCTGCTGCTGGGTGTGGGGGGAGGCGTGGCGTACCTGCGTGGCTTCGTTCCGGACTTGCCAGGTCTTGGCCTCAGCCAGGAGTCGACCGGCGAGACGCCGACGACGATCGCTGAGACGCCCCCTGAGATCCGGGCCGGGGAGCCGGGGACCGAGACAATCACGATCTACGGCGCGGTCTGTCCGGCGGACTATGCCGGGGCGGACTACTTCGGCGACTGCTATGACACCCCCGCGGTGGGGGCTGGCTACACCCTCGCGGTTGGAAAGACCCGGATTCCGGAGAGCGGCGTGGCGGTCGCCGGCAGCGACGGTCTGATCGACCCGCTGGACCCGGGCGGCACGGCACCGGGGACCGTCATCCTGCAGGCGATCGCCCCCGACGACGTCGTCGGCTCCGGTGGCTTCGCGGCTCCGGCGGCCGCGTGCACATCGAGCGACGGTCGCGACGTGTCGCTCGCCCCACAGGACAGCGAGGCCGGTGGGCAGCTCTTCGCCCTCGATTTGCTGGCCGGGGAGGACCTGCGGTGTGACGTCTACTTCGTTCCGCTCACGGCCGCGAGCCGATAGCCTGGCCCGGGAACCCGCCCGCAGCGCCGACCGGGTGATCCGTCCGTTCCCGGCGGGCAGGTGACACGCGACGATCTCCCAGGGGCGCCCGTTCGGCCTCCGATCGATCCGCAACTCACGCC
>CADCWK010000272.1 GCA_902806375.1 uncultured Thermomicrobiales bacterium | reverse complement strand
AGTCGCTCATCCCCGGGTTCTTCGTCTTCCTGACGGTGCTCTCGATCAACTACGTCGGCGACGGTCTCCGCGATGCCCTCGACCCCCGCCGCACGAAGTAACTGGAGGTTGGTCGAATCAGCTCGGCTACGGAGAACGGCCCGGACCATCAGTGGTCCGGGCCGTTGCCATCCCTTCTCACCGCTTGAAATACCGAGCCGCTGGAGCCGCCTCATCACATTCGACAACGTCGGCGGAACGGGCTTTGTCTTCTCTTCGGGTGGTGAGGAAACGACGCGGTTTCCAGCCGCTGAGCGACGCTCGGAGCCGGGGAGAGACTCGGGCGATGGGGCTGCTCCGAGAACACCCGGTTCAGATGACAACCTCAGCTTGGGGTGCGGGCTCACCCGTGAGTCGACGTTCCGCAACATCAGAGAAGCGGTGGTCCCAGCGGGTGACTACGCTAGCTACCTGACTCAAGTCCAGTCGAAAGCGGGTTGGCTTCACCAGCTACAACGAAAGGACAGGCGTCGTGAGAAAAGTCATCGTCAGCAACATCGTATCGCTTGACGGCTACTACACGGGTCCGGGCGGCAACGTCATGGTCCTGCCGATGGACCACTTCTTCGACACCTACAACGCCGAACGGTTGCGCGCCGCCGACACGCTGCTCCTCGGACGGACCTCGTTCGAGATGTTCCGGGGATACTGGCCGGCCGTGGAGGAGGACCCCGAAGCCTCGCCAGCGAACCGCGAGATCTCCCGGTTGAACTCGGCCATGGAAAAGATCGTCATCTCGGACAGCCTGACCATAGGCGACGCCGATCCCTGGCAGAACTCCCGCGTCGTGAGCCGCGCTGACGCCCACCCGGAAGTGGGCGCGCTCCGCCAGGAAGATGGCAACGACATCCTGGTCTTTGGCAGCCACACGATGTGGACCGATTTGCTCGCCGTCGGGCTAGTCGACGAGCTGCACCTCATGGTAGGCAACACCATCGCCGGCGACGGGATCCGGGTCTTCGACGGCCAGCCGCCCGTCTCCTTCCACCTTCTCGACACCTCCACCGCCGAGGGCTCGGGGAATGTGGTGCTCCGCTACGCCGTTCGGCCCCACTCGACCTGACCGCCGCTCAACCGAAGCGTCGCCGATGGGTGGGCAGCGAGGCGGGAGGCGGCCCTCGTCATTCGCGCCCGTCACTTGCTATCGAAGGGACGAGGCCAGCGAAGCGGGAGGTATCTCCCTGCAGATCGGACGCATTCAGCCCGAGCCCGAGCCGACGAAACAGGCGCTGGGACAGAGGGGCCCGCTGCCTACCCGCCGCGGTAAATCATCAGCGCCTCGGCCAGGCGCTCCAGCCCGGCTGGGGTCGGCGGTGTGTACATCATCTGGATGTGCGTCACGCCGAGGTCGTCGTATTCCTGCAGGATCGCGGCGATGTCGGCCGGCTCGCCGATGATGACCTTGTCCGGGTCGACGTCGGTCGAACCCATCGCGTCGCCGTAGACCTCCCGCTCGAGGTCCGGGAAGCGCAGGTTCAGCCCGACCGTCGTCTCGACGGCGGACGCGTCCTTGCCGGCCTCAGCCAGCGCCCGGTCCAGTTCGGCGCGCTTCTCCGCCAGCAGGCCGGGACGACCCAGCCAGGCGGCGTTCCACTGGTCGGCGTACTTCACGACCGCGCGGGACATCCGGGGCCGATTCCCCGAGATCAGGATCGGGATCCCGCCGGGCCGCCCCGTCCGCGGGCCGGAGGGCTTAAGGACCGCATTGTCGGCCTGGTAGTAGGTCCCATTGACGGTGGCCGAACCCGTCCGGAGCAATGAGGTGATGATCTCCGCACCCTCCTCGAACCGGGAGGCGAGGTGGTCGAACGGCAGCCCGAAGGCGTCGAACTCCGGCTCGTGCCAGCCGGCGCCGATCCCGAGGATCAGCCGGCCGCCGCTCATCTCGTCGAGCGTGTCGGCCATCTTCGCCAGCACGGCCGGGTTGCGGAACGGCAGGCAGAGGACGATCGTCCCCAGCTCCACGCGACTGGTCGCCTCGGCCAGCCCGGCCAGCACCGTCCAGGCCTCCCAGATACCGCGCGTGTGCCCGTCGTCCGTCTGGCGGTAGAGCAGGTGATCGTTGACCCAGACCGAGTCGAAGCCGGACGCCTCGGCCGCGACGGCCAGGTCGCGGATCTCGGCGTAGCTCGCGGTCCGTCCGTGCTTCTGCTCGTCGATCGGCATCAACACGCCGACTCTCATCATGCCCGCTCCCCTCGTCTGTGGCGCCGTGACGGCTCCCGGTCTCCGACCGTCAGTATCCACGAGATCGCCACGCCCGGGGCGGTACACTTCGGCGCAATGGACCGCCCGGGCCCGTCGCGGAGCGGGAGTCGTAACGCATGCCAGCTGGAGTTCGCCATGGTCTCGCTGTTTAGACGATCCGGCAAGCGCGGCGCCGCCGAGCCGTTCCGGCACCCGGACGCCAATACGCTCGGCTCCGGCTACCGGTTCGCCCTCAAGGGGTCACCCCGTCATTACGACGACGTCGTCCGGATCATCGAGGGCGGCGATGGCACGGTCTACTTCGGTGAGGCGCTCACGTACGAGCGGGGCGCTGGCGTCGCCCTGTGGCGGGTCCGCTCCCGGACGCTCGACTGGTTGCCGGCGCTCTACGCCTGGTGGGCCGAGGCCGAGCGGGTCGAGCCGATCAACGCCACGTTCCATCTCTACCTGCCCGACAACCTTCGCTACGCCGCGCTCGATCTCCGCGACCACACCCCGGACGAGGTCGCGGACTACATCAGGGCCCACGCGCCGCAGGACAACCTGTAGCGGGGACCCGGCCGGATACGCTCACATGACGAAGCCGCCCCGGTTCGATGAACCGGGGCGGCTTCGGTCGGTGAGAGTCGTTGGGTATCGTCAGTGGTCGGCCGCGACCCGGTCCGGCGAGCCGATCGCCGGTTCGACCGGGTCATGCCGCTCGGATGAGCGGCCCACGGGTGTCGGTCGACGCCGATCATCTACCGGTCGCAATGGCAGGATGACCGGCTCCACCGGCTCCGCGGTCTGATCGGTGCCGGCATCGTGACCCGCTACGGTCGATGCCGCCCGACGCTTCGGTGCCCGTGAAGCGGTGAATGCCGCCTCATGGAGCGCGCCGTGATCCTCCCGCGCCTTCCAGCACTGCCCGGACGTTTCCGTCGCGATGCAGCGTTCGAGCTCTCGCTCGCCGTGGAGGGCCCATCCGAAGGAACATCGGACCAGAGGTCGTTGCCCCGCCCGGACGAGGGCGTGGCCGCGGACCAGCATCGGACACCCGAACCCTCCCCGTGTCACGTCGTCGGTCCCGGTCGGGAGCGCGTCGTGCCCGGTCTGGCTCATCGTGTCTTCCCTTCCACCCCGTTCCCGCTCCCATCGGCCTGGCCGTCCGGTCTTCACCGGCTGGCCCGACCCGTAGCGATGGGGCGGACAGGATGCTTCGGCCCGGCGGAGGACGGTGCAGATGCACGCGACCCACCGGTACGCCCTGAGTATAAACGAAACATTATGGGAAGACGGAGACCCTCACGGGCGAGCGTCCAGGGACGCGCCTCCTGGGCGACCAGATCCAGGCGCGACGCTGCGGCCGGCCGCCGCCGGCCGGCGCGGATCAATCGACGGCGGGACGGCGCGGAACCATGCCCCGCAGGCGCCGCCAGCCGCTGCTAGCGACCCGTCCTCCCCGGTCGATCCCCTGCCGGATCAGCCAGACGGTCGTCTCCTCGATGACCTTGATATCCGCCTCGACGTGGGCCATCGTCAGGTCGACCCGGTGCAGGTGGCGGGCCGAGACCTCGGCCGGGGCGCTATGGAGCGCCTGGCGCAGCGCCCGAAGCAGGACGTAGAGGTCATCGAGCTGGCCGGCGATGGGGATCACGCCCGGTACCAGGTCAACCGGCGAGGCGAGGTACAGCCAGCCGACCCCGAGCGCGACCTTGCTCCGCTTCGGGACGTCCGGGTCCTGGACCAGCGCAGCCGCGACGCGCGCATAGCGGGGC
>CADCWK010000271.1 GCA_902806375.1 uncultured Thermomicrobiales bacterium | reverse complement strand
CCACGGCCATATCCGACTAAATGACTCGGATATGGGCGTGGCCAGTCGATTCCCGATCGGGACGTTCCAGAGAGACCACGACATGACGTTCAACCGACGACAGATCCTCGCGGGCGGCTCGGCCCTCGCCCTCGGCGGCTTCGCGCTCGTGCCGCGCGGCGCGACGACGCAGGACGCGATCCCGGCCACCGCCGTCGCCAGTGGCGCGTGGTCCTTCACCGACGACAAGGGCGTCACCGTGACCCTCCCGGCCCGGCCGGAACGGCTGGCGATCGATGTCAACGCCGCCGCTCCACTGTGGGACTACGGCATCCGCCCCGCCGCCCTGTTCGGCTGGAACGTCAACCCGGATGGGTCCCTCGCCGATGCGGGCGGCAACATCGACGTCTCGACGGTGGAGCTCGTCGGCAATACGACCGAGCCGATCCAGGTCGAGGCGCTGACCGCCGTCGATCCGGACCTGGTCATCACGGTCGCCTTCACGGACGACCCGACCGAGTACTGGAGCATCGACACCGACGCCCTGGGTCAGGTCGGGCAGCGCTATCCCATCCTCGCCCTGTCCGTGGGCTCCCCAGCCGACGTCGGGCTGGGCCGGTTCGCCGAGCTGGCGACGGCGCTCGGGGCCGACCTGGCCGCGCCGGAGCAAGTGGAGGCGAAGGGTACCTACGAGGCGAAGCTGGCTGAGGTCGCCGCCGCCGTCGCCGCCAAGCCCGACCTGACCTTCCTGTTCGGCTACCTGGCGAGCAGCGAGCTGTACCTGGCCAGTGCCCCGGACTGGAGCGACCTGCTGTTCTACCAGTCGCTTGGTCTCCGGATCCCGCCGGTCGGCGCCGAGCCCGGTGGGTACTGGGCGCCAATCAGTAACGAGGAACTCGGGGCGTACCCCGCCGACGTGCTGTTCCAGTCGACGCGGCCGGGCAACCTCAGCCCCGCGGAACTCATGGCCGACCCGGTCTTCGGCCTGCACCCCGCCGTCGCGGCCGGGCAGGTCTTCGGCTGGAACCAGGACGTCATCCTGAGTTACCAGGGGATGACCATCGCCCTCGACACCGTGCTCCGGGCGGTCGAGGCGTCCAGCAAGGTCACGTAGGCAGGGGGTCCGTCCGGGCTGGATGCCGCTGCCCGGTGGCCGCGGCAGCCCGGCACGGTTTTCGCACCGTCAGGGGTATGGACGACGATCCGCGCACCGCGCTCGACCAGGATCCTGAGGCGGCGATGGCCCGGCTCCAGGGGCACATCTTCGGCTGCGCCCGCTGCGTCGCCGGCGGCTATCTGCCGGTCGCCCACCCGGTGACCCGTGGCAAGGGCTCGGTCCACGCGCGGATGTTCATCGTCGGGCAGGCACCGGGCGCGGCGGGACACACGCACGAGAAGCCCTTCTCGGGGGCGGCCGGCAAGGCGCTGAGTGCCTGGCTGCAGATCGCCGGGCTGCCGCCCTGGGCGCACCACGACCCCGACCTCGCCTTCGTGACGGCGATCACCCGCTGCTTCCCTGGCAAGGTCCCCGGCGCGGGCGGCAAGGGCGACCGGGTGCCGTCCGGGCCAGAGATCGCTCTCTGCGCGCCGTACCTGGAGGCCGAGTTCGCGCTGGTCCAGCCGCGGGTCGTCGTCGCGCTCGGTCGACTGGCCGCGACCCGGCTGATCGGCCCGGCGCCGCTCGGCGAGCTGATCGGGCAGGTCCGGGAGATCGAGCGGGGTGGACAGCGACTCCCGGTCATCACACTGCCGCACCCCTCCGGCGTCTCGCGCTGGCTGAACCTGCCGGCCAACCGCGAGCAGCACCTCATCGCCCTGCGGCTGCTCGGCGACCTGCTGTCTGGGGTATCGGCCGGGGACGGACCGGCTGCGACCATGGGATGAGCGCACTCCCCGCTGGTCCTCGATGTGCCAGACTGGGACGTCGTGAACTGTTCTGGTCAATCCGGGTGAGGCAACATGGTTCCCAGGGCACAGGCGGGCAAGGGCGGCTGGCGGGCCGCGGTGACGATGGCGCTGCTGATCGCGGTCACGGTCGGCGTGGTCGGGACGCTCGTGCTGATGCTGACCGGCCGCTCCTTCGCGACATCGTTCAGCGCGGTCCTGCCGGGTGTGCTGCTCGGGGCCGGGGCGTCGTTGCTCCTGACCCTGACCGGCTCCCGCCGGCGCCGGATGCAGGACGACCTCGACCGTATCGATGACCGGAGCGATCGGTCATGATCGGGTCGCCGGGGGAACCGGGCCGGCTCACGCTGGGCGGCGAGCGCGGATGTTGAGCCGGCGGTAGTCGAGGGTGTATGGCGAGTCATCATGGCTGGCCCGCTCGGTGATCCCCGAGATGAACCGGTCGCGCAGGCGGTCTCCCGGCAACCGGGCGAGATGCTCGCCGAAGACGACCGACCGGGCGAATCCGGCGAAGGCGTCCCGGTCGGGCTGGGTGACGGGCGCGTCGATCAGCGCCGTCTCGATGTCCGTAAAACCAGCCGTAGCCAGGCGGTAGGCAGCCTCGTCGTCCGTGCTGAAATGCCACGGTCCCGGCCAGCCGGCCAGGTATGGCGCCAGATCCGGCTCCCGGGCGACGGCGGCGGCGTGGCCGATGACAGTCGCGATGTTGCCGGCGCCGCCGCACTGGGCGACCAGCCAGCCACCCGGCCGGAGCGAACGGAACAGCGCCGCGAACAGCCGGTCGTGGTCGGCCACCCAGTGGAACGTTGCCGTGCTGAAGACCCGGTCGGCCGGCCCGCCGACTGCCGCGTCGAGGTCGAGCAGGTCGGCCTGGACGAAACGGACCCGCTCACCGAAGCGTGGCGCGAGCTCGGCCTCGGCGGTTCCGAGCATCGCCGCGTCGCGGTCCACCGCGATCACCCGCCCCGCGGGCAGACGGTCGAGCAACTGGGCGGTCAGCCGGCCCGTCCCGCAGCCGGCGTCGATCACGGTCTCGTCGCCGGTCAGTCCCAGCCGGTCGAGGATCGGCTGCCCCCACGCCACGTGGGGGTCGCTGACCCAGTGGTAGGTCGTTGCGTCCCACTGGGCCGGACGGTCGATGGGTGACTGCGTCATCGGTACCTCGCGGATGCCACGATGGGCCGTCCTGGTGGGACGCTCCTCCCGTCATCGATCGTTGCCAGGCGGCATCTCGCCGCTGATCCTCGCTGAGGCGGACTGGGGTGGCAAGCGGCCTCCGGGCAACGGCAGCCGGCACCGGCGGCGAGACCTCACAACCGGAACAGGAGATCGATCGCGCCACAGACGCCCGCCGCGGTAAACAGCACCCAGGACAGCGCCGTCCGGAACTGGTTCTCCGGGTGATTGCGGAGCAGGACGTGGAGGGCGAGGTGGACGACGAGAAAGACATCGAGGCCGACGATCAACCCCACGCTCGCGTCACCGATCAGACCCCAGAACAGCAGCGCGTAGATCGGGACGTGGAGGGCCGTGAAGGCGACATATCCCGCCGAGTCGTCGAGCCTGCTAAGGACTGGGAGGATCCGCCATTCCCGGCACCGGACGGCGTCCATCTCGTGGACGAGCAGGAAGGCGAACCCGACCAGGAAGACGCTGTGCTCGTTCACGCTGGGCTCCCGCCTGCCATGAACGTGAGGATCTCGTCGGCCAGCGCGTCCGGCCGGTCCTCCGGCACGAACGCGCGTGACCCGGAGACGAACACCAGCCGGGCATCGGCGAAGTCCCGCTGGAGACGGCGGGCCAGCCCCGCGAGGAAGAACCGGTCGTCCGTGCCCCAGACGATCAGGACCGGGTGGGGGAACGCGGGGAACTGCTTCGCCGCTTCCAGGGTGTAGCGGTTGGAGATCGCCGCGAGGAACCGGGCCGTATCGCGCCGCACACCGGCGTCACGAGTGAACGAGCCGACGTAGGCGTCGAGCGTCGCCTCATCCATGCGGCGCTTCGCCACCACCGAGAGCAGCAGCCGCTGGGCGGGTCGGTAGCGCAACGCCCGGCCCAGGGCGCCGGTAAACCGCTCGCCGAGCAGCCGCGCTCCCCACTGGAACGGCCGCAGGGGGATCGGCA
>CADCWK010000270.1 GCA_902806375.1 uncultured Thermomicrobiales bacterium | reverse complement strand
ATCTGGCGGTCGCTGCTGCAGCTCCCGGACGACCAGCGTGACCGCGTCGTCCTGCGCGGCGACGACCACGGCGTCCCGCCGATGGCCGCCGAGCACAACACGCCCCAGACGATCGGCGGGATGGCCGATGCCGTCGACTACTGGTCGGTCTGGAAGCTGTTCGACGCGCTGACGAGTTGTTCGTTCGAGGGCGAGGACTGCGCCTATGCCCTCGGTGGCGGCGAGGAGCAGACCTCGATGGGGCAATGGGACGACGGGCAGCCGGTCGTCCCGCTCACCGTGACCGACGAGTTCTGAGCGATGGTTTCTGCCCGATGACCGACCCTCGGCAGCGACGAACGGCCCCGGCACGCGCGTGCCGGGGCCGTTCTCATCGGCCGGTTGGGGCGGGTCTGCGCTAGACCGGCGTCAGGGTGAGGACGGGCTTGTAGCGCCCGGCCATGACGTCGATCTCCTCGGTGACGATGCCGGCCTCCCGGTCGGCGATCACCTGGCGGATCTCGTCCTTGAGTGCTTCGAGCATGTCCGCCTCGGCGACGGTCCGGACGATCTTGCCCTTGCGGAAGATGACGCCCTTCTGGTTGCCGGCGGCCAGGCCGACGTCGGCGTCCTTGGACTCGCCGGGCCCATTGACCACACAGCCCATGACCGCGACGCGGATCGGTTCCTTGACGGACTCGAGGAACTCGTCGACCTGGTTGGCCAGGGTGAACAGGTCCACCTCGACCCGGCCACACGTCGGGCAGGCGATCATCGTGGCGCCCTTGGTCCGGAGCTCCAGCGTCTTGAGGATCTCGAAGCCGACGAAGACCTCCTCGGTCGGGTTCGTCGTCAGCGAGACCCGGATCGTGTCACCGATGCCGAGGGCGAGCAGCGTCCCGATGCCGACCGCGGAGCGGACACTGCCCGCGCGGGGCGTGCCGGCCTCGGTCACGCCGAGGTGGAGCGGATAGTCATTGCCCAGCGCGGCGAACCGCCGATACGCCTCGAACAGGACCGGCACCTCGAACGCCTTGAGGCTGACCTTGATCAGGCCGAAGTCGAGGTCCTCGAGGATCCGGATATGGTCGAGGGCGGTCCGGACCAGCCACTCGCCGCGGAGCTCCATCTGGCTGGAGCCCTTCTGGGCCATCTCGTCGACGAACTCCTCCGTCATCGGCGGGCAGGAACCGAAGTTGACGCCGATCCGGATGGGCGTCTGGCGCGCCTTGGCCAGCCGGACGACCTCGCGGACGTCGTCGTGCTTGCGGATGTTGCCGGGGTTGAGCCGCAGGCCATGGATGCCCGCCTCGAGCGCCTTGAGGGCGAGGGTGTGCTCGAAGTGGATGTCGGCGATCAGCGGGACCGCGGCGTGGGGGATGATGTCCGGCAGCGCGGCCGCCGCTACGCGGTCGGGTACCGCGATCCGGACGATCTCGGCTCCGGCATCGGCCAGTTCCTGGATCTGGGCCAACGTCGCGGCCGGGTCACGGGTGTCGGCGGTCGCCATCGTCTGGACGACGATCGGGTGATTGCCGCCAATCTTCACCCCACCGATATCGAGCACGCGGGTCTTGCGGCGGGGGGCGATCAAGGCCATGGGGATGATTCCTCCGGGTGGATTCCAGTGGCGCCGGGGGCATGGACGCAGCGCGTCGCGATGCCCGACCGACACCTGATGTTATGTCTCAAGGATACTGCACCGCGGCCAGCGTCCGGCCCCGAATCGGCCATCCGTGCCGGGTTCACGATGTCTTAACGGTCCTGCAGTGGACGCGCGGACCCGGCCCGCGGATCGCTCCCGGCGCCGCGTCGACTCGGTCGCTATCCCGGCCGGAACTCGAGCTAGCTGACGGCCTGGGCGAGCCGGGCGAGGGCGATGTGGGGGATCGGCCGGGCGGCGGGGTCGGAGGAGAGGTCTGCGAGGTGCTCGCCCATCGCGGGGGCGAACTTGAAGCCGTGGCCGGAGAACCCAGCGGCGAACGTCACGTTGTCGTACTCGGGGTGTCGGTCCACGATGAAGTCCTCGTCGGGTGTCATCGTGTACATGCAGACCTGCCGGTCGGTGATCGCCCCGACCCCATGGACGAGCGTCCGCATCGCCTCCGTCACACTGTCAGCCTCGTCGTCATCGATCTGGCGCCGGAGGTCATCGGCGGCCGTCTCGTCGCCACCGGCGTGGTCGCCCGCCTTGAGGCCGGGATCGTCACCGGAGATCGGGATCACGTAGAGCTGGCAGCCGGGCATCCCCGCGATCAGGACCGGGAACCGGTCGGCCATGTAGGCGGCGCGGTCACCCATCTCGTACCACCACAGCAGCTTGCGCCGGACGGTGAGGGGCAGGCCGAGCCCCCTCAGCGCGGTCGCCGCCCAGGCGCCAGCCGAGACCACGAGGCGGTCGGCGGTGTAGGTCCCCTGCCCCGTGGTGACGGTGACTCCGGACGGCGTCGCCTGCCAGTCCAGGGCGGGCTCGTGCTCGTGCCAGACGGCGCCGGCCCCTTCCGCCAGCGAACGCATCGCGGTCAGGCCGGGCTCGACGTCGAGGAACCCCGTGACCGGGCTGTAGCAGGCCGACCAGTCGTCCGGCAGGTGGAACTGGGACCAGCGCCGGTTGACCTCGGCGCCGTCCAGCCATTCGTACGGGACGTCCCACTGCACCGCACTCTCCCGGGCCGACTCCGCCTGGGTCTCGCCGGGAGCGGAGATGTCGAGGCCACCGCAGCGGTGGAGCAGCGTCTGCCCCACCTCCGCGCCGATCTCGACCCACAGCCGGTCGGCCTCACGCACCATGGGCACGTAGGCGGGCGACTCGAAGTAGGCCTGGCGGATGATCCGGGTCCGGCCGGAGTGGGAGGCCATGCTGCTCGGCGTGGTGAATTGTTCCAGCACGAGGACGCGCTGTCCCCGCCGGGCCAGCGCGAGGGCGGCCCCGGAGCCCATGGTCCCGCCGCCGAGGACGATCACATCGAAGGGACGGGTGGTGGCGATCGTCATGGCGGCTCTCCGTGGGTCGTACGGCCGGTCCACCGACCGGTCGGATCAGCGCGATGCGGTCAGCGGGTGACGGTCATGTCTTCCAGTGGGCGCTCGGGGTTCCTGCGGGCCACGGTGGGATGGTCACGCGCGACCGGCGCCGCCCACGCGACCGCGTTGGAGATCACGCGGCGAACCTGCGGGTGGAAGTACGTCGGGAACGTCTCGTGGCCGGGCCGAAAATAGAAGATCTTCCCGGCGCCACGGGAGAAACAGGCCCCGCTCCGGAAGACTTCGCCGCCCTTGAACCAGGAGACGAAGACCAGGTCGTCCGGGGCCGGGATATCGAAGTGCTCCCCGTACATCTCCTCGTGCTCGATGTCGATGTAGTCACCGATCCCGGCGGCGATCGGGTGGCTCGGGTTGACGACCCAGATCCGCTCATTCGCGCCGTCCTCGCGCCAGCGCAGGTCGCAGGACGTGCCCATCAGCACCTTGAAGATCTTGGAGAAGTGGCCGGAGTGGAGCACGATCAGCCCCATCCCCAGCAGCACCCGCTCCTGCACCCGCTTGACGATGGCGTCCTCGACATCGCCGTGAGCCTTGTGCCCCCACCAGACGAGGACGTCGGTCTCGGCGAGGACGGCGTCGGTGAGGCCGTGCTCGGGCTCATCGAGGGTGGCGGTCCGAACGGTGACGTCGCCACCCTCCCGGATCCCGGCCGCGATCACGGCATGCATACCGTCTGGGTAGATCCCGGCGATCTGCTGGTTCTCGCGCTCGTGCCGATACTCGTTCCAGACGGTCACGCGAAGGGTCATGGTGAGCGATCTCCTGGTGAGCCAGTGGGACCCGGTCGGTCGTTCCGGCCGCTACTCGACGGGGACCTCGCGGCCCTCGCTGGCGGCGCGGTAGATCGCGTCGACGATCCGGGCGCGATCGAGTCCCTCGCGGCCGGTGGGCACGCCGTCGGTGCCATCGAGGATCTTCGCGACGAACTGCTTCACGATCTCGCCATGGCCGCTCGTCGGCATCAGGCGCGGCCGGCTGACCGTCGGGACTCCCTCGAAGTCCGAGATCACCCTGAGTGTGTCCACGAGCGCGTAGTCGTGGACCTCGATCTCGGCGCCGCCGTTGGTCCCCATCAGGGAGACGCCGAAGTCGTCCTTCGCGCTGGTGTAGGCGGCCCAGCTCGTCTCCATGTTCAGGATGGCGCCGTTCTCGAGCCGCAGGAACGCGACCGCCATGTCGTCGACCTCGAAGGGGACGTCGCCGGTGTGGAAGCGGGCCCCCTGCCAGGCACCCTTGCCCCGCCGCCCCATCTCGGAGAAGGTCTGGGCCGAGACGCTCGTCACCTTCGGGTTGCCCATCATGTAGAGGGCCATGTCGAGGACGTGCACGCCGAGGTCGATCAGGGAACCACCGCCGGCCATCGCCTTGGAACTGAACCAGGTGCCGAAGCCGGGGATACCGGCCCGGCGCATCCAGAACGCCTTGGCGTAGTAGATGTCGCCGAAGTTGCCGGCGGCGATGTGGCGCTGGACGAGCTGGACATCCTGGCGGTAACGCCGGTTGAAGGCGATCGCGAGGACCTTGCCGGCCCGCTCGGCGGCATCGACCATCCGCTGCCCCTCCTCCGCGTTGAGGGCGAGTGGCTTCTCGACCAGGACGTGCTTGCCGGCCTCGAGCGCGGCGATCGCGACGGGCATGTGCAGGTTGTTCGGCAGGGCCAGACTGACCGCATCGACCTCGGGGTCCGCCAGGAGTTCCTGGTAGTCGCGGTAGATACGACCGATGCCGTGCTTGCTGGCCAGTTCCCGGCAGCGGGCGGTGTCGAGCCCGGCCAGTGCGACGAGGTCAGCCCTGGCTTCCCCGGCGTAGGCCTCGACGTGGAACGCGCCGGCCCCGCAACCGATCACGCCGGTCCGGACGGTCTTCTGCTCGGATGACGTGGTCGTGCCGAGTTCAGTGACAGCGGTCAACGCGGTGCCTCCTGCCGGGGCCTGCCTGGCGCCGGTTCCTCGATGTCCGGGGCGGAATCGTCTCGCGCAATCTTACAGAGAAAACCGCGAGACGCGAGGGGACGGCCGGTCCCCTCGCGTCTCGCGGTGCAGATCCGACGGCGCGGTCGTTACGGCGCCGTGTAGACGTCGATCTTGGTCACGTAGCCCGGCAGACACTGGACCGTCGCGGAGAACAGGACCGGGTCACCGACGATCTCCAGCAGGTTGATGGAGTAGAGATCGGGCAGGACCCAGATCCGGTCACCGAGTTCGAACTGGTCCTGCCAGACGAGGACCCCGGCGAGGTCGGTGATCGTGTAGATCTCGCCCGCGCCGTGCGGCAGTTCGAGGATGCTGCCCCGGAGGACCGTCAGCCGGTCAGCCTCGATATTGACGTTGACGGATTTGGTCGCCCCGCTCGGATAGAGGAAGGCTGCGACATAGACCCCGACCGGGATGTCGTCGAGCCGGTTGCCCGTCGTCTGGTCGATGGTGAAGACCTGGGCCTCGCCACCGTCCGGATCGGAGTCCGTGGCGCCCGTCCCCTGGCCGGTCAGCGTGATGTTCGGGAACAGGCCGCCGATGTTCTCGACCTCGAACGAACCGGTCGTGACGATCACGTTCTCCTGCTCGAGGATCGTGAAGAGCCCGGCCAGCAGCTCGTCGGCGTTGTTGGCACTCAGGAGCAGACCGCCACTGTTCTCGGCGATGCAGGACAGGACGGCGGTCTCCTCCGGCGTCGTGCCGAAGCCGATGACGTTGACGACGGCGTTGATATCGCCCTCGGCGATGGCGGTGGCGGCGGCGCACGGGTCCCCGTCACAGGTCTCGAGCCCATCCGTGACCAGGATCATCGAGTTGCTGATGCCCTCGGCGGCGGCCGGGAAGTCCTGGGCGGCCTCGGTCAGCGCCAGCGTGATTGGCGTCCAGCCGACCGGCTGGTAGGCATCGACTTCCGCCTGCAGGGCCTCGCGGTTGACGCCCTCGATCGGGACGCGAAGCTCCGTTCCCTGGCAGCTCTCAGCCCGGCCGGCTTCAGTGTTGTTGCCCGTATGGCCAAAAACGCGGAAGCCGACATTGATGCGGCCGGTATCGGTCGGGATGGCCTCAATGACGTTGGACAACACGCGTTTGGCCGCGTCAATACGGGGCTCACCGTCCGAGGTGGCGATCGTCATCGAGCCGGACGAGTCGAGGATGAGTTCTGTGTTCACGGTCGCGGCCGCCGCGACGGCCCGGCCGGATGGACTCGGCTCCTGTGCGGCGGCGGTGCCCACGAGCGCGAAGCCCGATCCCGCAAAGACGATGAGGAGCGCGAGCATGTGCGACAGGAACCGGAGGCCCCCACTGGGGTGGCTGATTCCTCGACGGGTCACGTGACTCTTCACGGGGTTTTCCCTTTCCTGATATGTCCAAACGACGCCGTTCGGGTGGTGGCGCCACAGCGCAAACTACACGCCACCGTCGGGCCTGTCTACGGAACTCGGTGTTAACTCTTTTTGTAGTGGGAAGGTGAAACCGGTGCGTGTTGGGCCCCGGAAAGCCGATAAAGAAGAATCAATCAAAGCAGGCTGATCATCTCGCTCGATAAGGGGGTACGCTGCGTGCATGACCGACTTCGCAGACGTCGGCCCGTCCTGAGCCGGGCGTTCGACCGGATGAAGTGAGTGGAGAAACCTATGGGTCCAGGGCGTTCATCGATTGCACGTCGCGGTTCCAGTCCGAAGGAACGGTCATCGGTCCGGGCCAGATCCCGCGTAACACGGGGGGCAATCGCGCTGACCCTCCTCCTCGGGTTCCTCGCCACCGGGGTCGGTTCCCTGCCGGTCCGCGGCCAGGACCTGACCCCGCTCCTGCTGCCTGACGGCTACCAGGCCGCCGTGTCGCTCGACGAGGTGCAGTACTCGTTCGACCGGCCGACGGCGCTGACCGCGGACGACCTGGAGGCGGTCGGCACGGACGGTGATCTCGCCTTCTACACCCAGAATCGGGTAGAGGCGGTCTATGTCGGCGTCGGTGCGGGTCCACTCGTCCGGTACCTGCCGTCGAATGCCGAAGATCCGTCCACCTCGTGTCTCGCCGAGGGGGCGGGGCTCGGCGCGCTGTCGACGGAGACGGCGACGTACGCCTATGCCGGTCCGGAGCCGGAGTTCAATCCCGGCGATCTCGATCCCGTCCCGGGCGCGTCCCTGACCATCAATGGGTCCAACGCGCCCCTCTTCGTCCTGCCCGGCGCCGGTGAGACGCCGTCGGAGTACTGGGCGAATTCCGGCCAGACCCTCGAGCGCTTCGTCCTCGTCGATGCGGCCGGCCTTCCACCCCAGCTGGCCAGCGCGGTCACCGTCGGTGAGTTCGACCTGTCAGGCCCAACGAACGTCACGGGTTCCATCGATCCGGGGGCGCTGGGACGGATCGGTTGTGCCGGCCCGTTCCCCGTGCTGGCGGATGCGAACGACCCGACGGTCGCGTACGCGCTGGTCGGCGATCAGGTCTTCTCGTTCACCGCCACGCAGGTTTCCGCGACCGCGGCGGCCGATGAGGGTGACGACGCGGCTGGCGATGACGCAGCCGGTGACGATGCGGCTGGTGACGACGCGGCTGAAGATGAAGCAGCCGGGGATGACGCGGCTGGAGATGATGGTGCCGAGGAGGAGGCTTCTCCGAGCGCGTCCGCTCCTGACGCGGCTACGCCGACTGACGAGGAGACGGTCGCTGCGACCACGGAAACCCCGGCGGCGGATGAGCCGACGGAGGCCGCGTCGACGCCGGATGCCGAGACGCCAGAGGCTGCCGACGAGGGCGGGGACGAGTCCGCCGTCGCTCCGAACGTCCTGCCCAGCGGGTACCCGGGCAACCTGATCATCGCGACGGGAGAATACCTCTTCGACCGCGTGGTCCCTCTGGACGTCGCGACCCTCGTCGTGCTCGAGACGACCGGAGACGGTACCGTCTACGGTCCCTCGGATGGATCAACGGATCGGGTGTTCCTTCTGCAAGAGGGAGGAGTCCTCGTCCGGTACCTCGCCGTCATCGGTTTCGACGGGGTCGGGACGTGTCTCAGCGAGAACGCCGAGTTCCTGCCGCTCGAGGTGAATGGCGCCTCCTACGTCTTCGCCGGCATCGAGGCCGACATCACCATCGATGTCCTCGTCCAGATCGATGGCACCTTCGACATCGAGGGCCAGAGTAGTTCGGTCTATGTCGACGTCGGCACCTTCGACCCACTGCCCGAGATCTTCGCGGACACGGGGAGTGGTCTCTATCGCTTCACCCTCCTCGACGCGGGCGGCGTCCCCCTCTCCCTCTCCCCCTCGTTCGTGCTGGGTGACCAGACGGCGACATTCGACGCCGATGTGACCGGGACCGTCGATCTTGGGAGTCTCACCCGCGTCGGCTGCGCCGGCCCATTCCCCCTCTACGGCTCCGGGGATGCCGCGCCGTTCACCGAGTTGTTCGTGGTCGTCAGCCAGTCGGTCCTGCGCTTCGAGGTGACGGGCGGGGCCCAGCCGGAACCGGCCACCCCCGCGCCGACCGAGACGCCGACGGTCGCACCGACCGCGACCGCCACAGTCGCACCCACGGCCACGACCGAGCCGACGGCCACCGCCACGGTGGCCCCGACCGCGACCGTCGCCCCAACTGAAGCGCCGACTGCCACCGTCGCCCCGACCGAAGCGCCGACCGCGACCGTCGCCCCGACGGAAGCGCCGACCGCCACGGTGGCCCCGACCGCGACCGTCGCGCCGACCGAAGCGCCGACCGCGACCGTTGCTCCGACGGAAGCACCGACTGCGACCGTTGCTCCGACGGAAGCACCGACTGCGACCGTCGCTCCGACGGAAGCGCCGACCGCGACCGTCGCCCCGACCGAAGCGCCGACCGCGACCGTTCCACCGACCGAAGCGCCGACCGCGACCGTTGAGCCGACCGAAGCGCCGACCGCGACCGTTGCGGCTGCGGAGGCTCCGGCGACGGAGGCACCCGCCACGCAGGCGCCCGCCACGCAAGCACCCGCCACCCAAGCACCGGCGACACAGGCTCCGGCCACGCAGGCTCCGGCCACACAGGCACCAGCGCCCCAGGCTCCGGCAACGCAAGCTCCGGCCACGCAGGCTCCGGCCAACCAGGCGCCTGACGCCGCTGCCCCGACAATGGCGGCGACGCGGGTCCTGCAGCCCGTCGCGATCATCGTCACCGCGCCGACCGAGGCCGCTGTCGCGGCCGAGACGGCCGAAGCGACGACGTGTGACGGACCGATCGGTGAGTACGCTGCGGACGGCTACCCTGAACTGCTGCCGCGCCAGATCCAGCTCACAGGCGTCGCCTATCGCCTGACCGGCTTCGCTGATCCGGCCGCCTCCGGGGCGCTCACCCTCGTCGGCTGCGTCGGCGGCTTCAACGTCGTCTCCTCGGACCAGCAGGATCCGGCCTCGACCCTCTTCCTGCAGGTGCCGGAGGCTTCCGCGGTGGCCGGGCAGCAGACGCTGTTCCAGTACGCGGTCGCGCTGACCTTCACCGTCCAGGTCGAGTCGGCCCGTCAGGCCGCCGTCATCACGAGCGGGACGGCGAACTACAGCGCCAGCGCACAGTTCGTCCGCTCCATCTACTCCAGCGTCACCGTCGAGCTCTACGTCGCCGACGCCGCGAACCCGGCCCCGGACCTGATCTACGCGCTGCGGGTCGATGGCGGCATCATCGGCACCTACACGCTGGTGACGTCGGGGGATGTCGTCGCCGACGAAGCCGCGACGGCGGCCGGGGCCCCGGCCGGACTCAACCCGGATCTCACCATCGTCGGACAGCGCTACGTCCTGACGGCCGTCTGGACCCCGGTCGGGACGACGACCAATGGCTTCGTGACGCTGTACGGAGACCCGGCCGATCCGGACGGCACCCGACTCCTCGGGACCGACCCGCGGGTGCCGAACCTGCTGATCTTCGAAACGCGGGGATAGCCCTCCGTACCGGTCAGTGAGTCATGAGAGCGGGGGCGGATCCGTACGGATCCGCCCCCGCTCGCCTGTCCGCGCCCCCCGCGGCTATCGGCTGGCGGTGATCTCCGGGTCAGATGCGGTCACCAGGGTAACGAGCGTGACTTCCGGCGAGCACCGGAACCGGACGGGGGGCCGGTACGTGCCGAGCCCCCGGGAGACATAGAGCTGCATACCGTCGATGTCGTACGCACCGACCGGGTACCGGCGACCACCGATCGGGACCGCGAGCTCGCCGAGGATCGGCAGGCGGATCTGACCCCCGTGACTGTGGCCCGAGAGCTGGGCGAACGGCCCGAACCCGGTCGCGATGTCGGCCGCGTCCGGCTCGTGCCAGAGGCAGAGCGTCGCGGCCCCATCGGGGATCCGGGCGAACGCCGCCGCGGGCAACGGCTGCCCGAGCAGGGTGTCGTCGATACCGGCGACCCAGAGCGTGTCCCCCCCGAAGGGGATCGGCACGACGTCGTTGCGCAGCATCCGGATGCCCTGACGCTCCAGGCCGGCGACGACCGCCGGTGTGTGGCCGCCGAGGTCGTGGTTGCCCAGGACGGCGAACCCGCCGAGCGGGGCACGCCGGGCGAGCTCGCCCAGAACGGGCGCCGCCTCATCGATGTAGCGAGTCGCCTCGGAGATATAGTCCCCGCCCAGCAGGATCAGGTCCGGTCGCTCGGCCGCGATCAGGTCGACGCCGCGCTGGAGATCCGCCCTCCGGAAGAAGGGATTGACGTGGGTGTCGGTCACGAAGCCAATCCGGAGGCCAGCCAGCCCGGCGTGGTCGTCGGGGAGAACGAAGGCCACGCGCTCCAGGACCGGGCGATACGGGTTGCGGTAGCGCATCCGCCACGCGAGGGCTGAACCGGCGACCAACCCCGAGAGTGTCGCCGCACCCAGCGTTCGACCGATGCCTGACCTGTCCAATGTCCCGTCTCCCGGTCCCGATATCCGTGTCTCGCACGTCGCGCATCGCGTCTGGTCGACCATGAGACGGCAACGGTCGACGGGGACTATAGGGGCCTGCTCTGCCGCCCGGCGACCCTGGGAACGCCGCGAGGTCCCTGCTCCGGCCGTTCGGCCGCGGGCAGTCGGGTCGGTTCTAGGTCAACCCGCGGATGGCCCAGGCGATCAGCAACCCGCCGACCATCAGCAGGCCGAAGCGGAGATGGACCCCGGCCGACAGGCGGACGCCTCGCCGCAGGACGGGCTGGGCCGTCTCCGAGACGTAGAGCCGGACGGCGCCCAGCCCCGCCGGGAGCGCCCCGAAAGCCAGCAACGTGGGCCACAGGTCCGGGTTGGCGACGACCAGAGCGACGAGTGCCACCCACGCGCCATAGACCAGCACGATGTACTCCAGGTTGCCCACGCCCCTGCTGACCGAATTGGCCACCGTGACCTTCCCGGCCCGGCGGTCGCTCTCCACGTCCGCGAGGTTGTTGCCGTGGAGGATGGCCGTCACGAGCAGTCCCAGGGGCAGGGCCACACCGAAGGAGCGCCACGAGACCTCCTCGCTCAGGACGTAGTAGCTGCCCATGATCATGGCGAGGCCCATCGTCACGAAGACCGTGATCTCGCCGAGGGCGATGTACCCCAGTGGTTTGGGCCCGCCGGTGTAGAGGAAGGCCAGCGCCAGGCAGACGAGCGCGAGGACGAAGATCGGCCAGCCAGTCGCCCAGACGATGCCGAGGCCGATTACCGTGCCGATCGCGAAGGCGACGATCATGCCCCGGAAGACCTGGGCCGGAGTAAGCGACCGGTCCTGGATCACCCCGGCCGGCCCGATCCGCTCCGGGTCATCGTGGGCGCCGATGTGGTCGTCGATCCCCCGCCGGTAGTCGTAGTAGTCGTTGCCGAGGTTGCAGCCGGCATGGACGGCCATCGAGGCGAACAGCATCGCCACGATCAGCGCGACATCCCGCCAGCCGTCGACGTCCCCATCGACCAGCGCCAGTGCGGACCCGACCAGGATCGGCGTGATACTGGCCGTGAACGAGAAGACGCGGATCGCCCGGTACCAGACCTTGATCGGGTGCCGCCGGGGGCGGACCGGACCGGTACTGGTCGGAGTCGCGGCCGGCACCGTGGACGGCTGGGTCATTCGCTCCCCGGCTTCCACGGGATGACGACCCGCTCGACCAGATCGAGCGCCAGCGTCAGGAGCCAGCCGAGCACGCCGACGATGATCAACCCGACGAACATGTCGCGGATCGCCAGGATCTGCCAGCTCTGCCAGATCAGGTCACCGAGACCGCCCTGCCGGGCCGAGAGGAACTCGGTCCCGACGATGACGACCAGCGCGAAGCCGAGCGCGAGCCGGAGGCCGGTGAAGATGCTCGGCAGGGCACCGGGCAGGGCGACCGCCCAGAAGGTCGCCAGCGGCGACGCGCCGAAGTTCCGGGCCACGTCGCGGTAGCTCTGGTCGATCGCGAGCACGCCGGCCATCGTATTGAGGGCGACCAGGAAGAAGATCGAGAGCGCGACGATCGCGAGCTTGGAGGTCTCTCCGATCCCGAAGGCGATGATCATCAGGGGCAACAGCGCGATCTT
This sequence comes from uncultured Thermomicrobiales bacterium, assembly GCA_902806375.1. GTDB lineage: Bacteria > Chloroflexota > Chloroflexia > Thermomicrobiales > UBA6265 > CADCWK01. The sequence goes on along the minus strand of CADCWK010000270.1, from coordinate 10,970 downwards.
CGGCAGCGCATAGATCGCGGTCGCGACGGGCATCAGCAGCGTCCGGATTGGCCAGGACAGCCCCATCGCCAGGCCGATCGCGATCGCCGGGATCGCGCCGAGGGCGAAGCCGCCGAGGATCCGGAGCAGGCTGATCCGGATATCCCCCAGCAGGTCGTCCTCCCGCCAGAGTTCCACGGCGGCCGGGATCAGCGAGGTCGGCGCCGGCCAGAACCGGCTGTCGATGGCGCCGCTACGGGAGAGCGCTTCCCAGACGAGCAGGATCGCGAGCGGCCCGGCGATGGTCAGCAGCACGGTCGCGATGCGGCGGCGGGCCCTGCGTGAGCCCCATGCCTGTCGCTCCCGGCGCAGATCGCGGTCGGCTGCCGGGGCGCCACTCGTCGTCCTGGTCGGGACCGTCGACGTCATCGTGCTCCCCCCAGCGGACGCTGTCGGCTGGCCAGGACCTCATCCCGGAGCCCGTCCCAGACCCGGTTGAACAGGGCCGCGAAGCGCGCGTCGGAGCGGACCGCCTCCATCGTCCGGGGCCGCTCGAACGGGACCGGGATGCGCTGGAGGATGCGCCCGGGCCGGGCGCCCATGATGACGATCTCGTCGGCCAGCGTCAGCGCCTCGTCGATCGAATGGGTGACGAAGACGACCGTCTTGCGCGTCCGCTCCCAGATGCCCAGCAACTCCTCCTGCAACAGGTAGCGGGTCTGCTCGTCCAGGGCGCCGAACGGCTCATCCATCAGCAGGATGTCCGGGTCGACAGCGAGGGCGCGGGCGATCGCGACCCGCTGCCGCATCCCCTCCGAGAGCTGATGCGGCCAGGCATGGTCGAACCCGCCGAGACCGACCGTCTCGATCAGCCGGTCGATCGTCTGGTCACGTTCCCGCCGGCCGATCCCCTTCAGCTTCAGCCCGAACCCGATGTTGTCCCGCACGTGCAGCCACGGGAAGACCGAACGCCCCTGGAAGACGACGGCATTGGACGGCGGACGACCGTCGCCGCGGGTCGCCTGCACACTGCCGCTGGTCGGATGGTCCAGGCCGGCGATCATCCGGAGCAGGGTGGTCTTGCCACAGCCGGACGGACCGACGAGGACGACGAACCGACCCGGCTCGACGGTCAGGTCGACCGCGTCGAGGGCCAGCACCGGACCGTCCTCACCGTCGAAGAGGCGCGAGACGTTCCGGACCAGGATGCGCGATCCCGTTGCGACGGATGCCGTCGCCGGGACAGGGGATGTTCGATCGGGGGACTGCTGGGTCGTCATGCGGACCTGATTTCGGTGAGTGGCGGATCAACCTGCCGTCGCGCCGGTGTTCGCCACCGGTGAGGCGACCGCCGGCGTTGCGGTGGACGGGCCGAGCAGGGCGAGCGCCCCATCGACGTAGCGGGTATCGGCGATCGACGCCGGGTCGATGTCGGTGTCGTACTCGAGCTGGTCGCGACCACGGAAGAACGACTGGAGCTGGGCGAGCGTCGCGAGGTTGATCTCCCCGTCAGGTTGGTAGACCGGTTGCTGCGCCAGCCGGGCGAGATCGACCGGGACGCCGGTGTACGACTCGATGATTGCGAGCACGGCCGGGTCCTTGAAGCCGTCGCCCGTCAGAGCCCTCACCGCCTTGAGATAGGCGGCGGTGAAGCCGGTCGCGGCCCCGGGATTGGCGGCGAGGAAGTCGTCGTTACCGATGATGGTCGTGGGCTGGACGCCCTGGACCGGGAAGTCGGGCAGCAGACGGACGGCGATGCCATCGAGCTCGGCCTGGGTCGCGAGGGGTTCGCCGATCATCGCCGCGTCGATCGCTCCCGACGCGAGGGCGGCGATGGCGTCGGGAAACGGCAGGAACTGCTCGTCGACGTCGTCGATCGTCAGACCGCCGGTGGCGAGCGCCTGGCCCAGCCAGTACTCCGTCGCACCCGGCGCGTTGACCGAGACGCGTCGATCCGCCAGATCGGCGACTGAGCCGATCGCACCGGACTCGCAGGACGCACGCGAGATCATCAGCGGCGTCGCCACCGGGGAACCCTCCTGGTGCCCGGGCGCGATGACCGTGATCGGCAGGTCCTGGGAGAGGGCGTTCCAGAAGGCCGGTCCGGCGCCGGCCGCGGAGATGTCGAAGTTCCCGGAGGCCGTCAGCGTGATCAGATCGGAGCCGCCGACGTTGGCCTGCAGCGTCACGTCGAGCCCGAACTCCTCGTAGTACCCCAGCGCCTCGGCGACGAAGAGCGGCGCGTAGATCGACACCGGGACGTAACCGATCGTGACCGGCGTCAGCTCGGCGGCGGGGGGCCCGGCGGTCGGCGGCGGCGTGGTCGTGGCGGGCGGCAGCAACTCAGGCCGCTGCTCGGTCAGCGGGCGGCAGTCCAGTGCAGTGACGGGCTGGGCACCGCTCGACGTTGGCGGGAACGTCGTCCCGACCGAGAGGGAGGCCATCACGACGATGAGGGTCAGGGCGAGTCGACGGACGGATAGCCGGATGGATATGCCGGAGAGGACCATTCAGCGCTCCAGTCGGGCCCGCCGCCTGTCTGATATGACCGGGGTCGCGGGCACTCACCTTCATTGACGAGGGTCGTCGTGCGATGGGTCTCCCGGCGCCGGACCGGCCCCATCTGTCTTGTGAAATATCGCACAAACCGCACCCGCCCGGTGCCGCTGGGGACGTCCTGTCGCGTGGGGTCGTAGCGGAGTTCACGGTCGACGGGCCCTTTGGCCTGGACGCGTGTCCGGCCCCGACGGGCGACACGGTATCATTCCGGCGTCGATGTGCCGGCGAAGTGAGTCGGTCGAACGGGCGACGGTGGATGGGCGTCTGTCGCAGGAATGCGTCGCGCTGATGGTCGCTCCGGGGATGCGCAGTTGCCGACGTGAGGCGACCCGTTCCCTGGAGTTCCCCCACCCCGCTCCGGGCTGGCCAGTGGCCATTCGGACCCATCCCGCGCGGGTTGGCAGGCGATCGACGGAACGATCAGCAGGGAGGCAAGATGCTCCGACCCGACACGTCAGGTGCTTCCGACCGGCCGTCCTCGTATCGCCTTCACACCGGTCGCCGGCTCGGGGCAGTCGCGCTGGCACTCCTCCTGGTGGTGAGCGGCATCGCGGGCAGTATCCAGCCCGCCGTCGCGCAGGACGATGCCCCCACCGCGGCCGGCGTCCGGCAGATCACCGGCGAGTACGCGCTCGAGAACCCCAACTCGCTCAGTACGACGTCCGAAGCCTTCATGCTCATGCTGGACATGACGGCGTTCATCGAGCGCGACCTGGAGATGCCGCCGCCCCCGGGTAGCGAGATCATCGCGCCCCTGATCGGCGACCTGGCTGAGGGCGCCGAGTTCAACATCCCGCTCCCGATCGAACCCCTCGGTAACCTGAATGACGTCGGCAATGGCCAGGGCGACGGGACCGGCGTCCAGGTCTTCTCCGTCGAGTACTGGTCCAACTTCGAGGGCGGCCCCTTCATCGGCCCCTACGAGGGCGGTGGCTGGGGCACGGCCCAGTCGTCCCTCGAGACGCGTAGCGCCGACCTGGAGATCGTCGGTGGCTCGGTCGCCGTCTGGGCTCCCGACGACGCCCAGTTCTTCCCCACCGATTTCGGCGCGGACGGGCTGCTCCTGACCGCGGACGACCCGACCGGACCGGTCGAAGCTGGCTGGACGGTCGTCGACCTCAACAGCTCGCCGTTTGGGCTGACGCGGGAGGCCGAGACCGAGGTCGAGATCATCGTCGGCGACGACGGCTTCTCGGACTTCAGCGGTCAGGGCTTCGTGGACTCGTTCGATTCGCTGCTCGAGGAGCTGTCCGTCAGCTACGCGTTCACGGAGCTGAAGGACATCGACTTCGAGGCGCTGGCCGCCCAGTACCGGCCCCTGATCCAGGCGGCGGAGGACGAGAACGACTTCGACGCCTTCCAGAACGCCGTCTACCAGTTCGCCCTCGAGTTCAACGATGGCCACACGTCCAGCGTCCCCGGTGAGACGTTCATCTCCGACCGGATCGGTGGCCGGCTCGGGATGAGGATCAAGGCGACCGATGACGGCGAGCAGATCGTCGTCGGCGTCTCCGAGGGGCTGCCTGCCTCCGAAGCCGGGATCGAGCCCGGCGCAGTCGTCACGGAGTGGAACGGTGGGTCGGTCGAGGACGCCGTCGCGGCCGAGGAGATCATCATCTCCCTGTCCAACCCGGTTGACCGGCTGGCGCAGCAGTACCAGTTCCTGACCCGTGGGCCGCTGGGCGAGACCGTTGAGGTCACGTTCCAGAACCCGGACGCCGACGCCCCCGAGACGGTCGAGCTGACCTTCTCGGAAGACGTCGACGGCGAGGACGTCGCGCTCAACACGGTGACCGATTCCCGGCTGAACGACTTCGACACCCTGCCCATCTCGACGCAGCTCCTGCCGTCCGGCGTCGGCTACGTCCGAGTCAATACGTTCCTGGCCGATCCGATCCTCTTTACCACGGCTTGGAACTACGCCATCCAGAACCTCGTCGCGAACGGTGCCGCCGGCTTCCTGATCGATGTCCGGGGCAATGGCGGCGGCTATGGCGGCCTGGCGACGTACAGCGCCGGGACGTTCATCGAGGAGGAGTTCGTCCTCGACCAGGTTCTCTACCCGGACGGCGAGGGCAACCACAACGTCTACGGTGACGAGACGGTGCTGCCGGTCGATCTCGGCGTCACCGACTTCCCGGTCGCCGTCCTGACCGACCTGCGCTGCGCCTCGGCCTGCGAGATCTTCACGGCCGCCGTGGCCGAAGATCCCGAGCACCTGATCGTCTCCTTCACCCCGACGGCGGGGATCGAGGCCGGCATCTACCTCTGGTACCTGTCCGGCGGCCTGCCCTTCCAGGCCAGCTACATCCGCTTCGAGAACGAGGAGGGCCAGATCTTCCTCGAGGGCTACGGTGTCACCCCCAACGTCCGGATCCCGGCCGAGCCCGAGACCCTGGTCGTCACCGAGGAGGACATCGAGCTGACGTTTGGCGAGGCGGCCGTCGTCGCCCAGCTCAATGGCGACGATCCCCGCAACCAGGAGGGCGGCAACATCCCGCCCGAGGAGGTCGAGTCGACACCGGTGCCGGACGCCACCCCGGACCTGGACGCGACCCCCGAGGTCGAGGCGACTCCCGCCGAGGACGACGGGCTCACGGACCCGCTCGACGAGAGCACCCCGGAGGCCTAGCGGCCCTCCGACATCGTCGTCACACCTGAGAGACAGCGGCCCCGTCGAGACCCGGCGGGGCCGCTCGTCGCTCCGGAACTGGGGGAACCGACCCGGCGGATCGACCGTTTCCTCACTGAACGATCGAGGCGTCTACCAGTGACGTCGCAGGCTGTCATTCCCGGTCCTGTCCGGGGCCAGACACAGGGAGAACCCGTGACCGCTTCCATCCCATCCCTCGCCCGGGCCGGCCGGCTGATCCGGTTCCTGGTGGTCCTGTCGCTGGCCCTGGCCGTTGTCCCCGCCGCGGCCGGTGCCCAGGACGCCGACGTGGGCGTGACGACGCTGACGGGCGGGATCATCCTCACGCCGGAGGAACTCGCGACCTACAGTCAGCCACTGGTAATCCTGACCGACGCGTCGATCCTCGAGGGCGAGTCGGACGTAATCGCGGGCGGTGGTCCGGTGCCGTCGATCCCCTCGCAGGTCGTGGCGGGCCTCATTCCCGAGGGAAACGACCGCTACAGCTTCAGCCTGTCGCTGCCGATCCTGCCCCAGGGTCAGCCGACCAGTATCACCGGCGTCGACGCGGACGGCGAACCGTTGCCGCAGGTGTTCTCGGTCGATATCAACTCCAACGTCGCCGGTCAGCCGCTCCTGACCGAGGTCGATACCTACGGCGGTCCGGGCTCCGCGTTCTCGTCCATCGGCGTGGACGACGATGGCGCGACCGGGCAACTGGTCGTCTGGTCATCCGGCGAGGGCGAGACGTTCCCGGGCGCGGTCGGGGATGACGGCGAGGCGCTGACGGAAGACGATCCCGTCGAGGAGCTCGAGGCGGGCTGGACGGTCGTGGATGTCAATTCTGACACCTACGAGTTCAGCCGGGACGGCGAAGTCAGGATCGACTTCGCCAGCAGTGGCCTGAGCGGGAACGACTTCTCCCGCCAGGACTGGACCGAGGCGTTCGTCTCGCTGGTCGACCAACTGGAGCGCGAGTATCCGTTCACCGACCTCAAGGGACTGGACTTCGACGAGCTCCGCGAGACCTACATCCCGCTCGTCGAAGAAGCCGAAGCGGACGAGGACCTCGACGCCTATACGCTCGCCATCTACCAGTTCGGACTGGAGTTCCAGGACGGCCACGTCTCATCGTCGCTGCCCATCAGCTGGTTCCAGGAGAACTATTTCGGCGGTTTCGGGCTCCGCCTCGGCCAGGCCGACGACGGCACCGTCTACGTGATCGAGGTCACCCGGGGTGGCCCGGCCGAGGACGCGGACATCGCCGTCGGCGACGTGATCGAGGAATGGGGTGGCGACGACATCGAGACCGCTCTGGCCGACACTCCGCTCGCCGTCCCCGCTTCGGCCGAGTTCGCCCGTGACAACCAGCGGGTGGAACTCATCACCCGCGCCCCCGTCGGGGAGACCGTCGAGGTCGTCTTCACCGACGCGGATGGAGACACCGGTCGCGTCGAGCTGGAAGCGGTCCAGGACGTTGACGGGTTCGTCGCAACCGTCACGCCCGAGAACGCCGCCAACGAGGCGGCGATGCCGATCGAGAGCGAGGTCCTGCCCTCCGGCGTCGGCTATGTCCGCATCAACACCTTCTCGACGGACATGGTGCTGTTCACCCACCAGTGGGACTACGCCATCCGGACCTTCCAGACACTCGGCGTGACGGACCTCGTCGTCGATGTCCGGGCCAACGGTGGCGGGCTCGCGCTGCTGGCCTTCTATGCATCCGCGACGTTCGCCGACGAGACCTTCACGCTCGACACGGCCTACGTCGCCGATGAGGACGGCGAGTTCGTCGATTCCGGCGAGGAGATCGTCCCGGTCTCGGTGACCCAGTGGGACGGTGGGGTCTCGGTGCTGGTCGACGACGACTGCGCCAGTTCCTGCGAGCAGTTCGCCGCGACGATGGCAGCCATCGATCGGGACGACATCAGCATCGTCGGCCACACCCCATCCGGCGGGGTCTACGCCGCCATCACGAGCTGGTCCCTGCCGGAGGGGATCGCGTTCCAGGCGCCCTTCATCCGGTATGAGGTCGACGGCGAGATCTTCCTCGAGGGGCAGGGGGTCGAGCCGGACCTCCTCGTTCCGGTCACGGAGGAATCGCTCCTGTCGCCGGAGGACGAGGTCCTCGAGGCCGGCGTAGACGCAGCTCGGGGCTGATCCCGCATCGGTCCAACCAGCCTGGAGCTCTCGCTCACCAGGACCAGCGAGTCGTCGCTGGTCCCGGTTCGTCTTCGGAGATCTGATGAATTCCCGGAACCGGGACGGTCACAACGGCGTCTGGTGGGGGAAGGTTCATGGTTTCCGTCCGGCCCCGCGGGACTCGCTCAATGTTCGAGATCGCGGTCATTGCACCATCGAAGGAGTACATCGCGTGTCATCCCTGACCGTCCTGTTTCAGACGCGGCGACTGCCGCGAATCGTCCTCGTGTTCCTGCTGGCGCTGGCGGTCCTGCCGACCGGTGCCACCGCCCAGTCTTCCGATGACAGCGGCGTGGCGACGCTGACCGGTTCCGTCGAGATCACGCCGGATGAACTGGTCGAGTTCAGCGAGCCTTTCGTCACGCTGATGGACATCACGACATTGTTCGAGGTGGGTCTGGTCCCGGCGATTCCCTCCCAGATCACGGCCGGGCTGATGCCGGACGGCGGCGACGAATTCGCCTTCTCGCTCGCCCTGCCGATCCAGCCGGTCGGTACGCCGGTCAACGTCACTGGGGGCGATACCGCGGAAATGCCGCTCGTCTACAGCATTGACGTCGTCGCGAATGCCACCGGAACGCCGTTCCTCGAAGAGGCCGACTACTGGGGCAGCACTCCGACGTTGTTCTCGTCGCTCGGGTTCGGCGACGACGACATCTTCGGCCAGCTCGCGGTCTGGTCGGATGGCGAAGGCGCCGAGTTCCCGACGGACGCCGGTGAGGACGGCGAGGCGCTTACGCCCGATGACCCGACGGGGGAACTCGAGGCGGGCTGGACCATCGTCGACCTGACCGAGCGACCGTACGGATTCAGCCGCACGGCCGAAACCCGGGTCGCCTTCCCGGAAGACCTGCTCAGTCCCAACGACTTCACCGACGAGAGCTGGACCGACGCCTTCGAGGCCCTGGTCGATCAGCTCGAGGCGGAATATGCCTTCACGGACATCAAGGACATCGACTTCGACGAACTCCGCGAGACCTACCTGCCGCTCGTCGAGGAGGCCGAGGCCGCGGATGACCGCGATGCCTGGTCGCTCGCGGTCTACCAGTTCGCCCTGGAGTTCGGCGACGGCCATGTCGGCGCGACCCGGCCCCAGGCCTGGTTCGAGGAGAACTACGGTGGCAGCTACGGCCTGACGCTCGGCCAGACGGACGATGGCACGGTCGTGGTGACCGACGTCGCCGAGGGCGGCCCGGCCGAGGAGGTCGGCGTCGAGCGTGGTGACCTGGTCACCAGCTGGGATGGCGAGGACATCCAGGACTACCTGGCGGGATTCGACCTTCCCCGGTCTGTGTCCTCCGACTTCGAGCGCGACATCAAGCGGCTGCGCTGGATCACCCGAGGCCCCATCGACGCGACCGTCGAGGTGGGCTTCACCGACGCGGACGGTGATGAGCAGTCGGCGGAGATCACGGCGACGGACGACCCTGACGGGCTCATGACGACGATCCTGCCGCAGGTCGGCGCCAACGTCGCAGCCATGCCGATCGAGAGCGAGGTCCTGCCCTCCGGCGTCGGATACATCCGGATCAACACCTTCTCGACCGACGTCGTGCTGTTCACCCACCAGTGGGATTACGCACTGCGGACCTTCGAGCAACTCGGCGTGACCGATCTCGTCATCGATGTCCGCGGCAACGGTGGCGGCTTCTCGTACCTGTCTCTCTACGCGACGGCCTCGTTCGTGGATGACCCGTTCCTCCTGGACGAGGCGTTCCTGGCGGACGGCGAGGGCGGCTATGACTTCGCCTACGACGAGTACGTCATCGCCGGACCGGAGCAGTGGGACGGTGCCGTCGCCGTCCTCGTCGATGTGGACTGCAAGAGTTCCTGCGAGATGTTCGCGGCGACGATGAACGGTATCGACAACGATGACATCGACATCGTCGGGCACACGCCGTCGGCGGGCGTCTACGCCGCCATCCAGCAGTGGTATCTCCCCGAGGACATCTACTTCCAGGCCTCCTATACCCGGTTCGAACTCGACGGCGAGATCTTCCTCGAAGAGGTCGGCGTCCCCCTGGACGTCGATGTCCCGGTCACGAGTGACTCTCTCCTGTCGCCGGAGGACGAGGTCCTGCAGGCGGCCGAGGCGACAGTCCAGGGCGAGGTGATCGACTGACCGGACCCAGCCCGGGACAGCGCTGATCCCGGACCGCGAGACGAGACGCACCAGTGACGCGCCAACGCGAACGGGTCGACCGATTGGGTCGACCCGTTCGCATTCCTGTCCGCGGGGTCGTTCCCGGATCGGCGGGCGCACATGCGGCGGACCTCCACCGCATCGCTGCCAACGGTACCGCGGTGTGAACGCCGTCCCCGGAGCGTCAGTCCCTGGCCAGGCGGGAGTACGGCTGGGCCAGACCGAGACGCCCTTCGTCGGGGGTCAGACCAGGCGCTCACCAAGCCAGGCCGGGACATCGGTCAGGGGGATTCGCTCCTGGGCGGTCGTGTCACGGTCGCGAACCGTGACGGCGTGGTCCTCGAGGGTGTCGAAATCGACCGTGAAGCAGAACGGCGTCCCGATCTCGTCCTGGCGCCGGTAGCGCTTGCCGATGTTGCCCGTCTCGTCATAGTCGATCACGCCGGGGATGACCGCCTCCAGGCGCTGCACGAGGTCGCGCGCAACCGACGTCAGCTCCGGCTTCTTCGCGAGTGGCAGGATCGCCGCCTTGACCGGCGCCATCCGGGGGTGCAACCGGAGGACGACCCGGATATCGGCCTTGCCGTTGACGTCGGTCGTCTCCTCCTCGTCGTAGGCATCGAGCAACAGGACGATGATCGTCCGGTCGACCCCGAACGTGGGCTCGATGACGTGCGGCAGGAACCGGCTGCCGTCGGCCTGGTCGAAGTAGCGCAGGTCCTCGCCACTGTGCTCCTGGTGCTGGCGAAGGTCGTAGTCCGACCGGTTGGCGAGCCCGTAGAGCTCCTTCCACCCCATCGAGCCGGGGAACGCGTACTCGTAGTCGACCGTCCGCGAGGAGTAGTGCGACAGCTCCTCCGCGTCGTGCTCGCGGACCCGGATGTTCTCTTCGCGGACGCCGATGGCCCGGAGCCACTCGGCCATGGCCTCCAGCCACTGCTCGAACTTCGCGGGTGCGTCCTCGGGGCGGACGAAATACTCGATCTCCATCTGCTCGAACTCGAGCTGCCGGAAGATGAAGTTGCCCGGCGTGATCTCGTTGCGGAACGCCTTGCCGATCTGCCCGACGCCGAACGGGAGCTTCACCCGCTGCGTCGCGACGATGTTCTTGTACTGGACGAAGATCGCCTGGGCGGTCTCGGGGCGGAGATAGACCTTCGTCCCGGTCTCCTCGACCGGCCCGATCGTGGTGCTGAACATCATGTTGAACTGGCGGGCCTCGGTCAGCGTGCGGTTGCCACAGACCGGGCAGGCCAGGTTGGCCGCGGCGAGGATCGCCGTCAGCTCCTCGGGAGTCTTGCCATCGACGTGCTGGCCGAGCCGGTCCTCGATCAGGTGGTCGGCCCGGAAGCGGGAGCGGCAGGTGCGGCAATCGACCAGCGGGTCGTTGAAATTGCCGACGTGACCGGACGCTTCCCACACCTTCGGGTTCATCAGGATCGCGCCGTCGAGTCC
>CADCWK010000269.1 GCA_902806375.1 uncultured Thermomicrobiales bacterium | reverse complement strand
AACGGTGCTGGGAGCCCCGCCGGACCTGAAGGCGACCCTGCGCGGACAGGGGGCGACCGATCCACGTCCCATCGACCGGGCGCTGCGGGACGAGTTCGACCCGAGACGGATCCTCAACCGCGGTCGATTCCCGATCCCGTTCGACAGGCTGGACTGAGCGACATAACGGCACACGGAGCGAGGAGCACCCATGGCGGTCGCGGTCGAGGCGGATGCGGACCTGAAGCGGATCCTGATGGGCTACAGCGGCCCGGACCAGCCGGAGGAGGACCTGCTCAAGCAGTGCGTCCACTGCGGCATGTGCCTCTCGGCCTGCCCGACCTACCGGATCACCGGGCAGGAGATGTCGTCGCCGCGCGGCCGGCTCTGGATGATGCGGGCGGTGGGGGAGGGGAAACTCGATCTCCTCGACCCGGCCTTCGACGAGCAGATGTACCAGTGCCTGAATTGCCGGGCCTGCGAGGCGGTCTGCCCTTCCGGCGTCCAGTACGGCGCGCTGGTCGAGGCGTCGCGCGCCCAGCTGGAGCAGCACCGCCCACGCCCGCTCTGGCAGCGGGCCGTCCGGCGCGCGAGCGTCGGGTGGCTGTTCTCGCGGGACAACCGGCTGCGGGCGGTCGTCTCGACGATCGGCCTGTACCAGCGGACCGGGGTCCAGGCCGTCGTCCGCCGGAGCGGACTGCTCAAAAAGCTCCGGATGGCCGACCTGGAGGCGATGCTGCCGAGGGTGTCGCGACGCCCACTCCGACCGGCCACGGAGACCTGGGCTCCGGCGCGGCCCGAGCGTGAGGTCGCGCTCTTCAACACCTGCATGATGGGGACGGTCTTCGCGGACACCAACCGCGCCGCCGGGCGGGTCCTGGCCCACAACGGCTGCGCGGTCTCCCTGCCCGCAGGGCAGCAGTGCTGCGGGGCGCTGGCCGTCCACGCCGGGATGATGGGGCAGGCCCGGGCGCTGGCACGGACCAACATCGACGCCTTCGAGGGTGGGTCAGGACCGATCGCGGTAACGGCCGCTGGTTGCGGCGCCGCCCTCAAGGAGTATGGCCACCTGCTCAAGGACGATCCCGCGTACGCGACCCGCGCCGCGGTCTTCAGCGCGCGGGTCCGGGACGCGACGGAACTGCTGACGGAACTGCCGGATTTCCAGTCACCGGTCGAGCCAGTCCCGCTCAGAGTCACCTACCAGGAGCCGTGTCACCTCGCCCACGCCCAGCGGATCAGCCGCCAGCCGCGGCAGTTGCTGGCGGCGATCCCGGGACTGGAACTGGCCGAGATGCGGGAGTCATCGCTCTGCTGCGGCAGCGCCGGGGTCTACAACATCCTGCGCCCGCAGATGGCCAACGACCTCGGCGACCGGAAGGCCAATCACGCGGCGGCGACGGCGGCCGAGGTGCTGGTGACGGCCAACCCGGGCTGCGCCATGCAGATGGTCGCCTCGCTCCGCCGCAATGGCGTCGACATGGAGGTGCGCCACATCATCGACGTGCTGGACGAGTCGTATGGCGGTGAGAAGGCCGGCAACGCCGGGCGCTGGGCCTGTGACGCGGCCAGAGGTGACGACGCATAGGGACGCGGCACCTGTTGTCCTCTACGCTCCGACGTGCCTGGCCGCTCGGGACGCGGCGGGACCTCACGCGTGGGAGGGCGTTTAGAGTGCCGGCTGGCCGTCTTCCAGCAACTGTCGCAACTCGGGGAGGCCGGCGACGACGATGTCCGGCTTCGCCTCGGATTCGGTGATGTCGTCCATGGATGACACGCCGGTGAGGACCATGGCGGTCAGGATGTTGGCGCGGTTGCCGGCGAGGATGTCGGTGTCGAGCCGGTCGCCGATCATCACGGTCTCCGCCGGAGTGGCACCGAGCTCATGGGCCGCCTGGATCAGGACCTCGGGCGACGGCTTGCCGATCACGGTCGGCGTGACGCCGGTCGCCGTCCGGATCGCGGCGACGATCGTCCCGGCCCCGGGGACGAAACCGGTCGCGGTCGGCAGCGAGCTGTCGATGTTGGTCGCGATGAAGATCGCCCCGGCGCGGATCGCGAAGAACGCGGCCTTGAGCTTGTCATAGGTGAAGGTCTGGTCGAGACCGCAGACGACGGCGGCAGTGTTGCTGACGCCTTCGGCCGGCTCGGCGACCGCGAAGCCACCTATGTCATGGATCTGCTCCTTGAGCCCGGGCATCCCGACGACGTAGACGGCGGCCCCCGCGGGGAGGTGCTGCCTGAGGTAGTCGCGCGTCGCCGTGCCGGAGGTCTGGATCCGCGAGGCCGGCACGTTCAGGCCCATCACCGCGAGCCGGCCCTCGTACTGCTCCGGGGACGCCATGCTGTTGTTGGTCGCGAGGACATAGTCGGCGCCGCGCCGCTGGATCGCCGCCAGCAGATCGCTGACACCGGGCAGCGGATCGTCACCCCGGTAGAGGACGCCATCCATGTCGAAGATGAAGGCGCGGGCGGAGCGAAGCCGGGCGAGGTCGTGCGATCCGGCGGCAGGGTTGGTGGCGGACATCTGATCCCCATTCGGTCGGTGATGGCAGCGTCGAAGGGCGCCACCATACCCCAACCGGAGCCGGCGGCGAAAGACGGTCAGGCGCGCTCGTCCAGTTGCCCGGCGCGGTAGGTGTGGAACTGCGAGGACCGCGTGCGCATGTCGACCAGGAGCGCCGACCTCCCCTGGGCCGGGGCGAACGCGATCCGGACGTCGACGAGCGTCGCGCCCCAGATCGCCTTGAGCCAGGTCTGCCAGAGGGCCCCCACGGTCTCGGGGTCGGGTGCCGCGCCCTCCGACCAGCCGATCGTGACGTCGCTGCCGGTCCGCTGGCTCGTGACGCCAGCCAGGAATCCCGGCATCCGCGCCGCGTCGTCCTCCATCACGAGGGAGGCCGCGAGGTCGATTCCCTCGCCCCGGACGCCGATCTCGACGCCCATCCGTTCGCTCGGCGTCCCGGTGACCTGAACCTGGTCGATCTCGCCCTCGTCGTGGAGGACGAACGAGGACAGCGAGTTCCCACCGAACGAGCCAGCCGGGGCGTCGATCCGCTGTGTGGACAGGGCGGGGTCATGCGACCGGCCCGCATCGAATCGGTGCGCCTGGCGCCGGGTCCGACGCTGACGCAACCCGTCAAGGGTGCCCAAGACCTCACCGGACCCGGAGACGACCGGGACTCCCAGTGCGGTGCACTCCGCCATCGCGGGAGCCAGCCCTGATGAGAGGTCCCCCGGGACCACGAGGCTGATCGGGCCCTCCCGCTGGAGGATCCCGGCGGCCGAGACGAACGAGTCGGCGCCGCGGGTCCTGGCGTAGGCGAGCGAGGCCGCCACCGCCGACCCGATGACGTCGGCCGGATCACCCCAGATGAGTTGACCGGCCGCGGGGAGGATGGCGATGCGGTCCGGGACGGGTGGGTGACCCAGCCACACCGACCAGCCGTCGACCGACGCGAGACTACCCCAGTCCAGCGTGAAGGGGTCGATCCCGAGCACCGACTCACGCAGGGCGGAACCGCCCGGCAGCAATCGCGCGACGGAGTTGGGGTCGATCTCGTCGGGCTGTGTGGACGGTCCGGGGACGCGGTCACTCACGGCGGATCTCCATTGTCGGGAAAGGACGGGAGGGCGCCGGTAGCGCCCTCCCGTATCGGTGCGTCACCGGGATGGTCCGTGGCGACCGGTCACTGGACCGGAGCGGCCCGCAGCGCGTCGACGAGTGCCTGGTTGAAGACCGGCAGGTCGTCGGGGACGCGCGACGTGATCAGGTTGCCGTCGACGACCAGTGGCTCATCGACGTAGTGGCCGCCAGCGTTGGTGATATCGTCCCGGATCTTGTTGACGCTGGTCAGCGTCCGACCCTCGAGCGCCCTGGCCGAGATCAGCAACTGCGGGCCGTGGCAGATGGCCGCGACCGGCCGGCCCGACGCCATGAAGTCGCGCGTGAACGCGACGGCGGCATCGACGATCCGCAGGTTCTCCGGGGCGCCACCCCCCGGGATGACCAGCATGTCGAACTGGTTTGGCCGGACATACGCAA
>CADCWK010000268.1 GCA_902806375.1 uncultured Thermomicrobiales bacterium | reverse complement strand
ACGGTGCGGTCGCGGAATCATACCGCGTGGGTCGGGACCGGGTCGGGGCGGACAACTGGGTCTGTCACACGGCGAAGCGCCACGCCGGAAGGGGATCCGGCGTGGCGCTTGAGGACGGGTCGCGGTCGGGAACGCTAGCTGGCGGGCGTGGCCGCGGGCGTCGCGGCCGGAGTCCCGGCGGCCGGGGTGCCGGCCGCGGGGGTGCCGGTGGTCACCGGGACCTCGAGCACGACCGGGGTGAAGGCGGCCAGCGTGTCGCGGTCGACCGGGACGACGATCTCCCCGGCGACGATCGCCTGGCGGTAGACCTCGATGGCGGCGGTGATCTCGGGGGACAGTTTGCCGTCCGGATCGCCGACGCTCGTGCCGTTCTCAGCCAGGCCGAGGTTGTTCAGCCCGCCCTCGAACGAATCGTTCGACAGCGCCTCGACCGCGGTGTAGACGGCCACGTCGAGGGCCTTGCCGATGAAGAAGATCTGCTCGGCGGCACCGATGGCGCGCTGGTCGGCGTCGACACCGATGACGGAGTTGACCAGACCACGGGTGCGGGCGGCCTCGAAGATGCCGTTGTTGGTCAGCCCGGCGATCGGGAAGATGATGTCGGCACCCTGGTCGAACTGGGCCGAGGCGGCGGCCTGACCGGCGGCCGGATCACCGAACGAGCCGACGTAGTTGACCAGCGGCTGGAAGTCATTGCCGAGCACGGTCCGGGCACCGGCGGTGAAGCCGACCTCGTAGCGGACGACCGGCGGGATCTCCATGCCGCCGACGATGCCGAGCGACTTGGTCGTGCTGTACATCGCCGCCGCGAGGCCGCCGAGGAAGCCGCCCTCCTGCTCCTTGAAGAGGTAGGACTGGACGTTGTCGGCGGGGACCTCGGCGTCGAGGATGATGAACGGGACGTCCGGGAACTGGGGCGCGACCTCGGCCAGGGCGTCGGCCAGCAGGAAGCCGACGGCGACGACCAGGGCACTGGTCTCAGCGGCCTCGACGAGGTTGGGGTAGAACGCGTTGCCGTCGAGGGACTCGAGGTAGCGGTAGCTGTAGCCAAAGGCTTCGCCGGCCTGCTGCACGCCCAGCCAGGTCAGGTCGTTGAAGTTGCCGTCGCCAATGCCGGCGGTGTCCGTGATCATCGTGATCTGGCCGCCGTCCTGGGCGGAGGCCCGGAAGGCGCCGATCCCGGCCAACGCCGGGGCGAGGGCCATGCCGCCGAGGAGGGTCCGTCGGCTGATCCGGAAGACGTTCGGGCTGGTCACGGGCTGGCTGTCGTCGAGATGCATTCGGTCACTCCCTTGTCGACCGGCGCGAGGCCAGCCGTCGGTGCGCAGCCGGATGGGCCGGGCGCGCGTGAAGCCGGACGGGCGGCGTGCCTGGTCCGGTGCCTGGTCGGATCCCCCGGCCGGTCCGCCAGTCATCCACGGCGGCGCCCATGGCGGGCGACCACACGGTCCGGACGGACGGCGAGATCGATGAAGGGGGGGTCCAGACGGATGCTACCAGATGACCCCGGGGGCGGGAGCAACGGCGAGCCAAATCCTGGGCACCGTGAACAATTAGACGCACGGTGGATCGGTCCCGGCCCGCGATCAGCGATCCGACGCGGGCGGACGACCGGGACGACGTGTCACGACGACCGGTCGGGTATCGCGGCGAGGATCCGGGGCAACAGCATCGCGACGTCGGGGACATCGGCCGCGTGGAAACCGGGGTGGGCGATCCGGATGCGACCGTTCCGATCGATCACGAACGTTCCTGGCAACTGCCGGACGCTCCCGATCGTCCGGTGCGGCAGGTGACCATGCAGGATCGCGTTGGCCATTCTCAGCCCCGGGGTCGGGCTGTAGATCTGCTCGACCGTCCCATCCATCAGCCCATAGGCGGCGTAGGCGGATCGATCCGTGTCAGACAGCACCGGGAACGGCAGGTCGAGTTTCTCCCGGAATCGGCGGGCGTCCTGCGGCGTGCCCTGCCCGATGGCGGCGATGTTCACGCCTTCGGCGGCGAAGGCGGTGGCGTGCGTTCCCAGGGCAGCGACCTGCTCCCGGCAGAGCGGGCAGCCGTACTGGCGCAGGAAGACCAGCACCAGCGCACGCGGGGTACTCACCCACAGATCGGCGAGGTGGGTGCGGCGGGCCCTGGCGTCGTGGAGGAGGACATCGCGGGCCGGATCGCCGGCGATCGGTGCCATACTCTGGGTTGGCAGTGACGTGTGAAAGCTTATCGTCGTCATGTAGACCTGAATTCGTCGCTGAGGGGGCGTGGAACCTGGTACGGGCTGAGCCATGAGTTCCCGGCCACCTTCGCACGAACCATTCCATGACCTAATTGCGCCCGGTGTGGCCAATCCAGCCAGGGCCATCCCGTACCGGGCGGATCAGACCAGACGACCGCGGGAGCCAGGGGCGAATGGCATTCATCTGGATCTTCATCGGTGGCGGGCTGGGCGCCTGCTCGCGTTACGGGCTGGGGACCCTGGTCGCCCGCTGGTCCGGGACGACCTTCCCGCTGAACACGCTGCTGATCAACGGGACCGGCTCGTTCCTCATCGGCCTGATCGCGACGCTGCTGCTCGACCGTGGGGTGACGAACCCGGCCTGGCGCTGGGCGCTGATCACCGGCTTCCTCGGTGGGTACACGACCTTCAGCGCCTACAGCTACGAGACCATCCAGCTGGTCGAGGCCGGGCAGGGCGGGCGAGCGGTGCTCTACATCGTCGGCAGCAACGTCCTGAGCCTCGGCGCCTGCGTCGCCGGGATCGCGGTGGTCCGGCTGTTCATGACGGATGCGGGGTAGACGGGCACCGTCGCGTGGCGTCGCTCCGGGCGCGTCAGGTCCGGTCGATCAGGGCGACGAACGACTCGCGGGTGTAGCCGCCCTGCTCGATGATGTGGTTGATGACGGGTTTGGTCAGCGGCTTCGAGCCGTGCGACAGGCGGATCCGGCGACCTGGCCGGTCCGGGTGCTCCAGCATGAAGTGGTCACTGCGCGGCCGCGAGACATCCACCCAGCCGTCGGCGAGCAGTGCCCGGTGAACGTCCCGTTTGCTGACGATCGGCAGGGGTATCGTGCTCATCGAGCCATCCCGTGGTGGAAGACCGGCGCTGCTGTCGGGTCGTGACGAGAGACACGTCGCACGTTCCGTGCGGCGGGATCAACCCGCTCCCCCGCGTCCCGTCCGGGTGGATCGAGTCGGTCGGGGCCGGCGCCACGACTCCGGTGACGTCTGTTCTCCCCTGCTGGCATCCTCCCTGCACCTCTAGGGGCCAGCGACGAGACGCAGGCAGAATGGCGGGCCAACCATGACCAGAATCGTTCGACGACCATCGAGTCCGCACCAGCCCGGGTGGGCAGCACTGCGCCGTGGGGCGATCGCCGGCCTCGCCGGGACGGTCGTCATGAGCATCCCCATCCTCGCGGGGCGACGTCTCGGACTCCTGGCGACGCCGCCCCCGGTGGAGATCAGCGCCAACGTCGCCGGGCACACCCCGCTGCCGTCCGCGGGCCACCCCCTGTTTCCGACCCTGGCGACCGTGAGCCATCTCGGCTACGGGAGCGCGAGCGGGGTGGTCTACGTCCTCCTCCGGCGCCACCTCCCGTCCCGGCCGGGTGCCGGTGGGCTGGTCTTCGGGCTGGCGCTGTGGGCTGTCAGCTACCTCGGGATCGTCCCGGCACTCCGGCTCTACCCGTGGCCGGACGATGATTCCCGGTCCCGCCTGGGCGTGATGATCGCCGCCCACGCGGTGTTCGGGGTGACGGTGGCCACGGTCAATCGGCGCCTGCAACGCGACTGACACCCGTGGTGCCGCTCGCCCGGTGGTGAGGGGACGATGCCGGCGGCGACGCTCAGCCGCCCGCCAGGGAGACGCCGCAATGGGGGCAGATCACGTCTTCCTGGCTGATGACGCCGTCGCAGTTCCCACAGCGGGGTGGCTCGGGATCGGCCACTCCCGGTTGGGACCGGTCTTCCTTGCTGGGCTCGATCGTCATCCGGTGCTCTCCTCTGTCCGCCCGGTAATGGGCGCCTTGCTCGCCCGCCGACC
>CADCWK010000267.1 GCA_902806375.1 uncultured Thermomicrobiales bacterium | reverse complement strand
GTCTTCCAGCGCGCTGCCGTGGTCCAGCACAGCGGCCGCCTCGTCAAGTGGGAAGTCGAGCTGGCGAGCCAGTGTCGCCGCCTCCTCCAGGCGCGGGACAGCCGCTTCGAAGTCGCCAAGCCGCTGGGCCAGGTGACCCGCGCACTCCAGGGCGCGAACGCGGGCGAGACTCGGCGACTCCGGCGCCGTCGCCAGGGCCCGCTCCAGCCATCCTCGTCCCTCCCGGTAGTGCCCGGCCAGGAAGCAGAACTGGCCGATGGCTGCCGCCAGCCGCAGCGACTCGCCGCCCTGTCCGCTCTGCTCCAGCCAGCCGAGTGCCGCCCGCAGGTTGGCGAACTCGACCTCCAGACCCTCGACGTCCTCCGGGTCGGATGTCCCCCAGACGCCCGCTCCGACCGCCGCCGACCGGGCGATGCACCAGGCCGCATGGCGGTCGCGGGTGGCTGCCTCCTCGCCGCTCGCAACCAGGTGCTCCAGCCCGAACTCCCGGACCGTCTCCAGCATCACGTAGCGCGGGCGGCCGCCGGGGTCGACCTCGTGCCGGAGCAGGCTCTTGTCCACGAGGGAGGCGACGTCCCCGAAGACGTCCCGGTTCGATTTCCCGGGATCGCTCATTACTGCCTCCGCCGCGTCGATGGCAAAGCCGCCGGCGAAGACGGCGAGCCGGCGGAACGTCCGCTGCTCGTCCCTGGACAGCAGGTCGTAACTCCAGGCGATCGTGTCCCGCATCGTCTGTTGCCGGGCAGGCAGATCCCGACCCCCGCCAGTCAGGAGGGGTAACCGCCGCTCCAGCCGGGCGAGCAGCGCCGGCAGTGGCAGCACCTTGAGGTGGGCGGCGGCCAGTTCGATCGCCAGGGGTAACCCATCGAGGCGGCGGCAGATCGCGGCGACGGTCGGGGCGTTCTCCGGCGTCAGGACGAACTCCTCGCGCAGCGCCCGCGCCCGCGCGGCGAACAGGCGCACCGCCTCCGGATGGACCGCGCCCGGGACGGTCGGGATGCCCGGCACCGCCACCTCCAGCGGTGGCACCGGGTGCTCGTGCTCCCCGGCCAGCCGAAGTCGCATCCGGCTCGTGACCAGGATCGTCAGACCGGAGCAGGCGCTGAGCAGGGAGGTCACGAACGGCGCAGCGGCGATGACGTGCTCGAAGTTGTCGAGCAGCAGCAGGGAGCGTTTGTCGCGCAGCATCACCACGAGCCGATCGAGGAGTGTCCCACCGGCGCCCTGGTCTCCAAACGCGCGGGCGATCGTGGGGATGACGAGGTCAGGATCCTGGATCGGGGCGAGACCGACGAACCTCACCCCATCCGGGAAGATTGCGGAGACCTCGGCGGCGATGGCTTGCGCCAGCCGGGTCTTGCCGCCGCCGCCGGGGCCGGTCAGCGTCAGCAGTCGCACATCGTCGCGACGCAGGAGGTCGGCGACGGCCGCTACCTCGCGCTCGCGGCCGATTAGTGGCGTCAGCGGTCCAGGCAGGCTGGAGGCTGCCTGGTCCATCTGCCCGGGCAACGGGACCGCGCGCGGGGGACCGGGAACGGTCTGGGCGTCAGGGGAAGCCGGCCGCTGGCGCCGCGCCCGGAACCGGGCGAGGTCGCCGGGCGCGATCCGGTAAACACCGGCGTGCTTCTCGGCGGGCAGTTCGCCGCGGGCGATCGCCCGGCGGACGGTGCGCTCGCTGACGCCGAGGCTCCGGGCGGCCTCGTGAGCAGAGAGGGGCCACGTGTCCGCAGCACCGGACACGGCACCGTTGCCCGTCGTCCCGATCGCCTTCTGCTCGTCCATGACGATCGTAGCTTCCGCGATCGGAGCGACACGTGCAAGGCAAGCGATCGTCACTCAGCCGCTCGTCTCCGGGACATGACCATGACCGGTGGACTCTCCGGCGCCTGACAGGAGCGGATCCGGTCGACGAGCGGCGATGGTCACCACGGCGCATGGCGTGATACGCGAGCGTGCGAGTCGGACTCGCTGTCTGCCGGACCGCTTGACTCTGACGTCGCGTGAGACTGTTTACTCATCGTGTCGGAGGCAACAGTGCCTTCCGACCAGGTGTGGGAACGAGCCGGACACGGTGACAGCGTACGGCCGGACAGCCGCTACCCTCCGGACACGCACGAGACGATGACGACGATGCCCATCCGCTACACCGTCAATGAGTTGGCGACCCTGGCCGGGGTGAGCGTGCGGACGCTCCACCACTACCACGGGATCGGCCTGCTCCTGCCCGCGCTTGTCGGTGACAACGGTTACCGCTACTACGGCACTGCCGAGCTCGTCCGGCTCCAGCAGATCCTGTTCTTCCGCGAGCTCGAGTTCCCGCTCGCGCGGATCAGGCGACTGCTGGACGACCCGGCGTTCGACGCGGCCGCGGCCTACCGCGACCACCGGCGGCTGCTCGTCGCTCGGCGCGGCCAGCTCGACCGGCTCATCGCCACCCTCGACGACGAACTGATCCTGGAAGGAGACGACGACATGACGACCAGCGACACCCCGATGTACGGCCGATTCACCGAGACCGAGATGGAGGCGCTCCGCGCCGAAGCCAGGGCGCGCTGGGGCGAGACCGATGCGTGGCGGCAATCCGAGGCCCTGACCCGGGACATGGGACCGGCTGATTTCCAGCGGACCAACGCCGAGATGGCGACGATCATGGAGGCCCTCGTCCGCGCCATGCCAGAGGGCACGGCCGCGCCCGCCGTCCAGGAGCAGATCGGCCGCTACCGCGCCTGGCTGGGTCAGTTCGCCCCGGTCGACGACGAGGTGTTCAGCTACTGGGCGGACATGTACGTCGACGACGACCGCTTCGCCGAGACCTTCCGGCAGTACCACCCGGACCTGCCGGTCTTCCTCCGCGACGCGATGCACGCCTCGCTGGGCGACCGCCCCTAGCGTCCACCGGTCTCCCTCGCCCGGGGCGATCGCCTGGCGACCCGGATCCAACCGACTACGAGGAGGAGAGCGTCTTGGACCGGCCTCACGGTGCCAAGATGGAGCAGGTCTTGGACCGCCGAGCCGGAGCCGACCACTGGCATCTCATTTGCACCCAGCTGGACCAGGACGACCACTACGGCCAAGACGTGGAGGACATGATGTCAGATACGAGTGTGACGAAGATCGATTCGCGGTTCTCGCCGAAAGGCGAACTCGGTCAAAAATACCTGGCGGCTGGCGTCACCCTCTCCATGCGGCTGTGGGAGGAGGAACTCCCTGGCGAGCCCAAATCCGAGGCACGGCGCGACTACGAGACGGTCGGGTACGTCATCGCGGGACGCGCTGAACTCCACATGGAGGGGCAGGTCGTGGTGCTGGAGCCGGGCAACTCTTGGGTAGTCCCCAAGGGTGCCTCCCATACCTACAACATCCTCGAGCGCTTCACGGCTGTCGAAGCGACGAGCCCGCCAGCCGAGGTCCACGGCCGCGATGAGGCCGACCCGTCGTAACGGCTGCCACCCTGCGCGTCGGGCCGGGGTGGGCCGCGGCCCCCGAACCGGTCTGGCTCAACGCCTGCGCGTCGCCCGTCGCACCACCAGTCCACGTGGTGGGCTGGTCGTCCCGGTCGACGGGACGGCAGGCGATGGGCTTCTCCCGCACCGTCAACGCGCGACCCGCCGGGCGCCCACCCACTTGGCGGCGCTCTAGCTGATCATAGACGAGGGGGGCGACGTGTGCCGCCCCCTCGTGACGTCGCGGACCGCTTCTCTGGCCTCATACGGATTCCAGGGAAAGACGCCCTGCTCCGGGCTCGGTGCCTCGGCGTCGCTCACCGGGCGATGCAGCGCAGCGTGTCCGGGAGCCGGAGAGGAGCGGGGGGAGAGATCTACGCCCCACCGACGTGCTGCGCGTGATCTGACTGGTGTTCATCCGCACTCCGTATCACCCGGATCCATCACCGGGTGTGCACGGAGACCGTCGTGCGTAGCGACGCTCCGCGCCGGACCTGAGCGCGGGTCTTCAGGCCCGCGACCTGTCCACCGGCAAGCCTCCTTCCCGCATGGCAGCCCGGCCCCGCTCGCGGACCGGGGGTGGTCGCCCCGGTTGGCCCTAGCGGTCGCTAG
>CADCWK010000266.1 GCA_902806375.1 uncultured Thermomicrobiales bacterium | reverse complement strand
GAACCGGTGCGGCGACACCTCCCGCCGGGGTCGATGGCCCGGCGGCGACGCCGGTCGCTCCCGCGGCACCTCCCGATCCGGCGGCCACACCCGTCGCCGTCCCACCGGGCGGTTGACCGGTGCCATGGGACAACAGCGGGGGACAGGGATCGATATGACCGGGAACGCCGCCGAGCGACCACCGCTCATCAATCTGACCGGGAGCCTGGTCGGGCTCGGACCGCTGGACCGTACGCTGGTGCCGGATTACCACCGCTGGGCCAACGACGTCGAGACGAGTCGGACGCTCGGTCTGTCCTGGCCCGTCACGCGGGATCAGGCGATGGCGACCTTCGACGAACGGTCCCGCGCCCCCGACGCTGTCTGGTTCACCGTCTTCGAGGTGGGCAGCGGTCGCCCGGTCGGACTGGCGTACCTCTTCGAGACCGACCTTCGGCACCGGCGGGCGAGCTTCGGGATCCTCATCGGCGAGGCGGACGCGCGGGGCCGCGGCTACGGGACCGAAGCTACGCGTCTCGTGCTCGGCTACGCCTTCGACCAGATCGGGCTCTCGAACGTCATGCTGACCGTCTACGCCGACAACGTCGCCGGGCTGCGTGCTTACGAGAAGGCCGGGTTCCGCGCCTTCGGCCGGCGGCGGGCCTGCAGCACCCGGGGGCAGGTGTCGGTCGATCTGATTTACATGGAGGCTCTGCCTGGCACCGTCGATGATTCGCCTCAGGTCTCCGGTAGTGGCCGGTGATCAGGTGACGGGAGGTCCCAGCAGGGCGGCGGTCCGGTCCACGATCGGTCGATCGTCGTCGCTGGCCGACCGCCGCATGGACGCCAGGTAGCGGAGGGCCTCCTCGCGCAGAGGCGGTCTCGCGGCCGGTGGCGCGACGCCCATCACCGCGACCAGGGTCTGGACCGCCCGGGCCATCACGAGCGTGTCATTGGCGCCGTAGTGCCGGATCTGGGTGAACGCGGTCTCGATCAGGGACGACAGGTCAGGTCCGGGCCGCAGCACGAGGGTCCCGCGTCCGGACGGTGAGGAGAGAATTTCCGGCTCAGCGTCCCGTTGGGCTGCCGCGGCCAGGAGTTCGCCGAGCCGGTCGATGCAGGTCATGGCGGTGGTCGGGTCGTTGACGCCCGGCGACAGGGCCCGGAGGGCGATATCCGCGAGCTGCCGGACCGGGAAGGCCCGGTCCTCCTGGCCGGTCTGCTCGTCGCCGAGCACGATCGCCCGCCGGACGTCCCGCTCGACCTGGTCGCCTGCCTCGGGGTCGACGTCGAACTCGGCGAGGGTGGCGCCATCCAGGACGAAATCGCCGGCCGCGACGGTGACCCGGACGAACGCCCCGGACCGATCGCACGTCGCGAACAGATCCTTGCGGTCGATGGCCTGGATATACCCACTGCGGTCCGCACGCATAACGGCAACAGGCGCGGTTGCCCTCGAATCATCGGGGGACGACGAACCTACCAGGGCACCTTCGGGTAACGGATCGGTAGTCGAGATGAGGCCGACGTTGTCTTCCGCGATGCGGGCGACCACGACGTCGACCCGGATCAAACGGGACACGTGGTGGACGAAGGCGATCAGGGCGCCGACGCTGATCAGCGCCAGGGCGATCGCCACCGTTGTGGCGAGGGCCGGGACGAAGGCCTCGGACTCCGAGTCCTCACTGCGGATGACGCGCAGCACCATGACGCTGTAGGTGAACGTGCCGACGAGGATGCCGAGCACGACCTGGACGGTGCGGTCGCCAGTGAAGTTCCGCAGCAGCCGGGGCGTCATCTGCCCCGACGCGAGCTGGAGCGCGACGATGGTCAGGGAGAAGACCGTCCCGGTCACCGTGATCAGGGAGGACGAGATCGCCGAGAGCACGCCGCGGGACCCGTCGACGCCGCCACCGAAGACGAAGGAGCCACTCGGTGCGCTGCCAGTGCCCCAGAGCCGGTGGTCCAGCCAGATCAGGCTTTGGGCCAGGACGAGCGCCACGATCGTCAGGACGCCGGGGATCACCCACAGACTGTCCCGCAGCCCGAGGAGACGGGAGATGGCATGCGCGCGCAGGTGGTCCTCCTCGGGTACGGCGAACGACGACGTGCCGATTGGCCCCAGGCGGAGCGTGCCCCGCGGAGGGAAACGCCGACCGCCCGGAGAGGCAGTCTACGAGAGACCGGTAAAGGTCGCCGGGTCGAGGCCGGAGGCGCGCTCGCCGGTCTCCAGTCCGTTGATCCGGGCCGTCTCGTCGGCCGTCAGGGCGAAGCCGAAGACATCGAAGTTCTGGGCGATCCGCTCCGGCGACGAGGCCTTCGGGAACAGGATGTTGCCGAGGTCGAGGTGCCAGCGGATCAGGACCTGGGCCGGCGACACTCCGTGCGCCTTGGCAATCTCGACGATCGTCGGGTCCTCGAGCAGAGCTCCGTGGCCGAGCGGACTCCAGGCCTCGGTCGCGATCCCGTGCTCGGCGTGGAAGCGGCGCAGCTCCGCCTGCTGGAACTGCGGGTGCAACTCCACCTGGTTGACCGCCGGGACGATCTCGTAGGCGTCGATCAGGTGCTGGAGGTCCTCGGTCCGGAAGTTGGACACGCCGATCGCCCGGACGCGGCCGTCGGCCAGGATCCGCTCGAAGGCCCGCCAGGTCTCGCCGTAGAGTCCCCGGGTCGGCGTCGGCCAGTGGATCAGGTACAGGTCGAGCTGATCCAGCCCGAGCTTGTCCATGGACGCATCGAAGGCAGCCAGGGTCGAGTCGTAGCCCTGGTCGGCGTTCCAGAGCTTGGTCGTGATGAACAGCTCGTCCCGCGGGACGCTGGCCGACGCGATCGCCTCCCCGAGCTCTCGCTCGTTGCCGTAGGCGGCTGCTCCGTCGATGTGGCGGTAGCCGACGTCGATCGCGTGGCGAACCATTTCCGCTGTCCTGTCGCGGTCGATCTTCCAGACCCCGAGGCCGAGCTGCGGGATCGTGACGCCGTTGTTCAGGGTGATGTCGGGAACGGTGGAAGTGGTCGTCATGTGATGGGCCTTTCGTGGGGCGCGGTCGGCGCCTGGTACCGCTGCCGGTGGGGACGTGGGCCGGCTGTCGCGTCCGGTGAGAGTCGATCAGCGGCGAACGAAGAGCTTTGCCTCGCTGGCCGCGAACCGGTCGACGAGCCGGCCCCCTGACGTATCCCAGTCCCTGCCGCCGTGGAGCCGTCGCCAGGCTCCATCGGGGAACGGGAGGGTCAGGGAACGGGCCTCGTCACGCAGGTTGACCGCCACCAGGACCTCGCCTTCCCCCGTGCCGCGCCGGAAGACGATCGTCGCGCCACGCTCGTCCCGGTGGATGAGTTCGAAGTCGCGGGTCGTCAATGCCGGGGTTCCCCGGCGGAGCCCGGCGAGGAAGCGGACGTGCTCCTTGAGGTGGAGCCCGTAGTCCTCGTCGAGCAGATCCCATCGCAGCGGCCGGATCTCCATGTCCCGCTCGCGGGAACTGCCGAACTCCTGCCCCTGGTAGAGCATCGGGATGCCGACGGCCGTGAACAGCAGGGTGCTGGCCAGCTTGTGGCGCCGGAAGGCGGCTTCGCCGGTGATCTCCCGCCACTGCAGCTGCCGGAGCAGTGGTTGCTCGTCATGGGACTCAACGTAGTTGACGACCAGCTCCGGCGCGACATACCCACTGTTGGACGGCTGCAGGACGGCCGCGACCTCGGCCACCGTGACACCCGCGCCACCGGTCATCCAGCCGAGGACCGCCCGCTGGAAGCGCTGGTGCCAGGCGCCGTCGGCGGGGCCGTCCGGTCCGGCGATCTCCGGGTGTTCCGGGAGTTCCTCGGCGACGATGAACATCGGCTTGCCACCGGAGACCTTCCGGGCACGCTCGCGGACCTGCCGGACGATGTCGAAGTTGTCGATCGGGGCCGTGGCGTCCAGCCGGTAGCCGTCGACGTGGTACTCCCGGACCCAGAACTCGACCGTCTGCAGCGCGAACGCGACCGCCGGCATGGTGTCGACCGACGCGTCGTACCGCTCGTAGTCGAACGGTGGCCCAAACGACGGGACGCCTTTGCGGTCCGGCCGGTACCAGTACGCGAAG
>CADCWK010000265.1 GCA_902806375.1 uncultured Thermomicrobiales bacterium | reverse complement strand
GACCGTCCTGAACGAGCTCCTGCCGCGCTACGTCGAGGGGCTGGTCTTCCAGGCCGTCCTCGACACCGTCGCCTGTGAATTCTCGGCCCGGATGGTCGCGATGCGGGCGGCGTCCGACAATGCCCGAGACCTCGGCCGGGACCTGTCCCTGACGTACAACAAGGTCCGCCAGGCCTCGATCACCAATGAAGTCGCCGAGATCTCGGCGGGTGCCTCGGCGGCGCGCTAGCGTCCCCGTCAACCATCGCCACAGGGTCTGGTGCGCCGTCATGGATGGTCGCCAGACCGAGAGGAACCAGCCATGACCGCCACCGCTCCCAAGCCCGTCCTGGGCACCACCATCGGCCACGTCCTCCAGATCACGGGCTCCGTGGTCGACGTCGAGTTCCAGACCGACCACCTGCCCGAGATCTACAACGCGCTCGAGGTCACCCAGCCCGACGGGGGAACGCTCGTCCTCGAGGTCCAGAACCACCTCGGCAACGATGCCGTCCGCGCCGTCGCGATGAGCACGACCGACGGCTTGGTCCGCGGGCTCGAGGTCCGGGACACCGGGCGCGCCATCGCGGTTCCCGTCGGCCCCGAGACGCTCGGCCGCATCTTCAACGTGACCGGCGACCCGATCGACAACAAGCCCTCCCCCGAGGGCGTCCAGCGCTGGCCGATCCACCGGCCCTCGCCCAGCTTCGAGGAGCAGGCCTCCTCGCTGGAGATCTTCGAGACGGGCATCAAGGTCATCGACCTGATCGCCCCGTTCACCAAGGGCGGCAAGACCGGCATCTTCGGCGGCGCCGGCGTCGGCAAGACGGTCACGATCACCGAGCTGATCCGGAACATCGCCGCCGAGCACGGCGGCTTCTCGGTCTTCGTCGGCGTGGGCGAGCGCACCCGCGAGGGCACCGCCCTCTACGCCGAGATGGCCGCCTCTGGCGTGCTGGACAAGACCGTCATGGTCTTCGGCCAGATGAACGAGCCGCCGGGCGCCCGCCTCCGCGTCGGTCTCTCGGGCATGACCATGGCCGAGTACTTCCGCGACGAGGGCCGCGACGTCCTCCTCTTCATCGACAACATCTTCCGCTTCGTCCAGGCCGGCTCGGAAGTCTCCGCCCTCCTCGGCCGGATGCCGAGCGCCGTGGGCTACCAGCCGACCCTCGCGACCGAGATGGGCCAGCTCCAGGAGCGGATCACCTCGACCCGGACCGGTTCCGTGACATCCGTGCAGGCCGTCTATGTCCCCGCCGACGACTACACCGACCCTGCCCCGGCCACGACGTTCGCCCACCTCGACGCGACCGTCTCGCTTGAGCGATCGATCGCCGAGCGCGGCATCTACCCGGCGGTTGACCCGCTCGGTTCGACCTCCCGGATCCTCGACCCGCTGATCGTCGGTGACGAGCACTACCGGGTCGCCCGTGGCGTCCAGGCGGTCCTCCAGCGCTACCGCGACCTGCAGGACATCATCGCCATCCTCGGCGTCGAGGAGCTGTCCGACGAGGACAAGCAGATCGTCGCCCGGGCCCGCCGGATCGAGCGGTTCTTCTCCCAGCCGTTCTTCACCGCCGAGGTCTTCACCGGCAACCCCGGTGTCTACGTCAGCCGTGAGGAGACGGTCCGCTCCTTCGGCGAGATCCTCTCCGGCAGGTACGACGACCTCCCCGAGGGGGCCTTCATGTACGCCGGCGACATCGATTCCGTCGTCGCCAAGGCCGAGAAGATGGGCAACTCGTAGACCGGCCAGATGCCGCCGCCCCCGGCCCCGGAAGGCGCGGGACCGGGGCTGACAGGGAGTGGACATGGCCAAGCTGACGGTCGAGATCGTCACCGGCGAGCGCCGGATCTACAACGACACCGATATCGACATGGTGATCGCGGAGGGGGTCGAGGGCCAGCTGGGGATCCTCCCACGGCACTCCCCCCTCGTGACGCCGCTCGCCCCCGGTGAGCTCCGGATCAGGAAGGGCGGCTCCGAGGAGTCGCTCGTCATCTTCGGTGGCTTCCTCGAGGTCAACGAGGGCAAGGTCCTGATCCTGGCCGACGCCGCCGAGCGGACCGACGAGATCGACCTCGCGGCAGCGGAGGAGGCCCGTCGCCGCGCCCAGGAGACCCTCGCCAACCGTGGCAGCACCGAGGACGCCGCGGCGGCGGAGGCCGCCCTGGCCCAGGCCGCCGTCCGCGTCCGGCTGGGCGGTCGTCGTCGCCGACCGGGCAGCAGCAGCTAACCGAAGCGGCGACAGATCGGTCCACAGCAGACGAGGCACCCGCCAATCCGGGTGCCTCGTCCGCGCTCCCGGCCACCCCGCGTCCTTGCGCCCGGCTGGCCCTGACCGTCATCATGGGCTCTCGCAGGCAGACGAACAGAGGAGCAGCCCCATGACCGAGGCCCAGTCCGTACGGCACGCTCCACCGGGTGGCGACGCCATCCGGATCAACGGCGGTGCCCCGCTGCGAGGGGAAATCGTCATCGGCGGTTCCAAGAACTATGCCCTCCCCGCCTTGTGTGCCGCGTTGTTGACCAGCGAGCGCTGTGTATTCGAGAACGTCCCGGCGATCGAAGACATCCGGACGATGCTGCAACTCCTGCGCTCGCTCGGCGCCACCGTGACACCCGATCCCGATGCCGACGGGTTCATGGAGATCCTCCAGCGTCGTGGTACGGTCGCGGTCCATGCGCGGGAGATAACGAACACCGAGATCCCCGCTCACCTGAGCAAGGCGATGCGCGGATCGTTCCTGGCCGCCGGTCCGCTCCTCGGGCGACTCAACGAGGTGACCGTCCCACCCGCTGGCGGGGACGACATCGGCGCTCGCCCCCTCGATGTCATGATCGGCGGTCTCCAGGCACTCGGGGTGCGGGTCGACTCGGATGCGAACGGGACGGCCGTCTATCGGACCGACGACCTCGTCGGCGCGACCATCTTCCTGGACTATCCGGCGCATACGGGGACGGAGAACCTCATGATGGCCGCGGTCCTGGCCAGTGGTACGACACGCATCGTGAACGCGTGCGCCGAGCCCGAGATCGTCGCCCTGGGACATCTGCTGAACAAGATGGGCGCCCGCGTCACCGGGATGGGCACATCCGTCATCACGATCCAGGGGGTCAACGAGCTGCATGGCACGCGGGAGCGCGTCTTCCCGGACCGCCTGGTAGCGGGAACCTATGCCATCGCCGCGGTGATCACGAGGGGAGAACTCACTCTCAGGGGCGTGAGACGGTCCGACATGGTCCCCGTCACCAGCAAGCTCCGGGAGGCGGGTGCCGAGGTGTGGATCGACGACAACGAGACCATGCTGGTCCGGTCGACGGCCGAACTCAAGCCACTCCGGATCCAGGCCCTGCCGTTTCCGGGCTTTCCGACCGACCAGCAGGCCGTCATGGCGGTCCTGCTCACGCAGTGCAACGGCGTGTCCCGGCTCCAGGAACGGGTCTACGAGAAACGACTGGAGTATGTGAACGATCTCATCGCCATGGGCGCCGACATCGTCCCCGAGCGGATCACCATCGCGACACACGGCGTGGACACCGCGGAGCGAATCGGCAACCAGGCCGAGTTCCGCGGGCCATGCCGGCTGCAGGGCCGGACCCTCCGGGCACGGGATATCCGCGCGGGTGCGGCGCTGCTCCTGGCTGGCCTGATCGCCGAGGGCCAGACCGTCGTGACCGATGCGTACCATCTCCATCGCGGTTATGAGGACCTGGTTCCGAAGCTGCGGGCCGTCGGCGCCGATATCGTCAGTGTCCCGGCTCCAGTGTCTTAGCGCCTGCCACCGGGGCCTGCTCCCCGGCGTCCAGCCGAGTCGTCCGACGGGACGCAGGACCCCTGGATCAATCCCCGAACCGCAGCGAGGTCGTCAACCCGGAGTATCCGGCGATGGTGTCCGGGAAGACGTTCGTCGCGTTGGGCAGGTCCGCTTCCGGGTCCGGGTTGCCGGACCCGAAGTGCGTGAGCCAGAGCCGCCGGACGTGGCCATCGCGGGCCAGCTCGGCTGACTCACGGTATGACATGTGCCCCCAGCGGTGAGCCTTCTCCAGCTTGTCGTCGTTAGAGTACGTCGCCC
>CADCWK010000264.1 GCA_902806375.1 uncultured Thermomicrobiales bacterium | reverse complement strand
CACGTCGGCCCCGAAGGCCGGGATGGAGTCCTCCGGCATGCCGGCCGGGATGAACGGCGTCCAGATCGGTCCGGGGGCGACCACGTTGACCCGGATCCCGCGGGGCGCGAGCTGCTCGGACAGCGACA
This sequence comes from uncultured Thermomicrobiales bacterium, assembly GCA_902806375.1. Taxonomy (GTDB): domain Bacteria; phylum Chloroflexota; class Chloroflexia; order Thermomicrobiales; family UBA6265; genus CADCWK01. The sequence goes on along the minus strand of CADCWK010000264.1, from coordinate 3,986 downwards.
TCGACAGGTTGTGGATGGCGGCCTTGGTCAGGGCGTAGTCCGGCAACATGGCGTTGCCCTGCAGCCCGACGATACTGCCGGTGTTGATGATCGACGCTCCCCGGTCAAGGTGCGGCAGCGCCGCCTGCGTCATCCAGAAGGTCCCGCCGATGTTGGTGTGGATGGTCCGCAGGAACCGCTCGGGCGGGATCTCCTCGAACGACTGGCTGGCCTGCTGGAAGGCGGCGTTGTTGACCAGCACGTCCAGCCGACCGAGCGTCCCGACGACCTCCTCGACGACCCGGCCACTCTCCGGCTGCTGGCTGAGATCGGCCTGGATGGCCAGCCCGCGCCGGCCGGCCGCCTCGATCCGGCGGACCGTCTCGTCCGCATCGGCCCGGTTCTCGTGGTAGACGATGGCGACGTCGGCCCCCTCCATCGCGAAGGCGATCGCGACGCCGCGCCCGATCCCGGAATCACCGCCCGTCACGATCGCGACCTTGCCGGTCAGCTTGCCGGCCGGCCGGTACTGGGACAGCGACTGGTCAGGCGCCGGGTCCATCCGGGCCTCGCTGACCGGCCAGCCGGTGTCGCCGGAGTAGTTCTCGAGGTCTTCGGGCTGGAGCCGCTGCTTGTCGTCGGTCATGGGTCGTCCTCTCGCTCGGACGCGGCGCCCGTCGCCGGGCCATCCACATCGGATAGCCCGGCGACAGGCGCCGGTCATGGGTCGTGCACCTGTCGGTACCGTTGCCGTCGAGAGGATCAAGAAGGGCGCCACGGCCGCGGGCCGCGACCATGACGGTCGCCGGCGGCGGTCTACCTGGGTGGACGGCCTCCGGGCGGGCTGGGCCGGGGACTGAGCTCAATCGCGTCAGACGTGCAGCACGACCCAGCCGTCCTCGATGGTTACCTCGAATGTCTCGACGGACTCGACCTCATCGTCGATGTGGCTCTCGACCGTGACGTCATAGGCCTTGACCCGAGTCCGGTGCGGGTTGAAGATCGAACGACCCGTCAGGATGTCGAACTCCCAGCCGTGCCAGGGGCAGCGCAGGATCTCGCCCTCGCGCGCCCAGATGTACTCCCCGGGTCTCGACGGCATCGTCATGCCCTTGATCGACCCGAGGCAGAGCGGCGCCGCCTGGTGCGGACAGCTGTTCCGCAGCGCGTGAAACGCACCATTGACGTTGAAGACGCCGATCGACCGCCCAGCCACCTCGACGATCCGCCGCTCACCCGGCGGCAATTCACTGACCCGGCTGACCACGTGCCGAACCACAACCGACCCCTTCCCTTCGACAGCCGACCGTTCGCCCAAAGGCCGGTCCTAGCTCCCGGCGGCGACCATGTCGTCCGTGCTGGCCGGGGCGGGCGGCAACCCGAGCCATTCCCGCGCGGTGGTCGAGAAGATCCGTTCGTGCAGCGCGGGCGGCAGCTTCGGGAACGCGTGGGTCGGGGAATCGAAGTCCCAGTGTGGGTAATCGCTGGCGAACATGAGGATGTGTTCGGCGTCCATCATCTCCAGCATCTGCAGGAGGTGTCGGGGATCGTCCGGGTTCTCGATCGGTTGGCTGGAGATCCGGACATGGTCCCGCAGGTAGGCCGAGGGGGCCTTCGTTAGCCACGGCACCTCCGACCGCAGCGCCTTCCACTCGGCGTCGAGCCGCCACATCAGGGCCACCACCCAGGAGACGCCCCCTTCGGTCAGGGTGACGCCGAAGCCGGGGAACCGCTCGAAGACCCCCTCGGTCAGCAGGCTGATGAGGTGGGCCTGGAAGGCGAGCGACAGGCCGGTGTGCCACTCGATGTAATGCGTCGGGTAACCGGGTGAGGGCTGGACGTTGATGCCCATCCCGTCCGTACCGGGGTGGACGGCAAACCGGAAACCGTGCTTCTGGCAGGCCTCATAGATCGGGTAGTACTGGCGCTGACCCAGCGGCGCGCGCGCCCCGGAGTCGGTCATGACCTGGACATAGTGGGGGTGTCCCGCCCATCGTTCGATCTCCCGCGCCGCGGCGGCGGGGTCATGGATATTGACGGTGATCGACCCCTTGAAGACGCCGTCGTGGTTGTACGTCGAGAGCCACGTGTCGGCCAGCCAGTCGTTGTAGGCGGCCGCGATCGCGGTGCCGAAGTCGGGATCGGGATGGACGTTGCAGAAGGCGCGCGGCATGAGGACGGCGTAGGCGACCCCAAACTCGTCTATCAGCTGCTTTCGCAGGAAGGTGGGGTCTGACCCGGTCGGTCCGCCGCCCGGCGGCGTGCTGTCCAGCCGCGCCCCGTGGACCGGATTCCCGAAAAATCCCCGGCCCCCGCCGCCGAAGCGATCCCTCCAGGGCTGCTTCAGGTATCCCCTGATCTCGTCGGTGTTGATAGGCGACGGATGGACGTCGCAGTCGACCAGTCCGACTCGGCTTTCGACGATCACCCGTGTGCCGTCCCCGCTGACGGTCATCTGACTTTCCTCCCGGTCCCCGATCGGAACGATGCGACCTGACAGCGTTACCTTACCAACCCGTCAACTGCTCCGCGACCGGTCGCGATTGCCCAGACCCGGAGCCCGCTGACCCGAGTCACCCGCTCAGAACGAATCGGCCATCCATGGCGACGGGCCGGCGAACGCAGTACTCAGCAGGGCGAGGTCGTCGTCGGACGCCACCAGCGACCCGGCGTCGGCCACGAGATCGGCCGGCAGGTGGCCGCTGTAGACCGGGGCGAGCCCCCGCGAGGTCGCCGCGATCCGGCCGTCTCCGCCCGGTTCGACGGTCGCGCGGCCGCCGGCGATCCGGACCAGCCAGCGGCCGGTGTTCGCGGGCAGGATGTCGTCGCGGTAATCGAGGTGCAGCTCGGCCGTCACCGCCTGGGGGTAACCTCGCGCCGTCAGCGCGGCCGGCAGGTCGATGATCCGGACCATCCACGGCTCGGCGACCAGGACCTTCTGGCCCCGGTGAGGCAGGTCGACCAGGCGGTGGTCGGCGGCGCTGCCCCAGAGGCGGACGGCGCTGACCGTCCCCGAGTGCCCGGCGATGAAGGTCCAGAGCGCCCGGGTCGCGGCCCGGTCGGTCGAGACGAAGTCGCGGACGTCGATGTAACGGTCGGCGTCGTACTGGCCGCTCTGGGTGTAGGCGAGGTAGGCGAGGGGGACACCGTCCCGCTCGGCGACGACGGCATGGACGGCCTGGTCGCCCTCGTCCAGCACGCCGCGCCAGAAGGTCGGCGGCCGGTCGAGTTTCCCGGCGCTCCGGGCGGCTTCCGCGGCGTAGAGCGGCCTGAGCGGGTCGATGCCCTCACGCCACGCCCGGACGGTGACGCCCTCCATGAGGCGGCGCGGCGCGGCCGTGATCCCGATCGGGATCTCGTAGTGGTAGCTGGTCCCGGCCAGCTCATACCCGACCTTGCGGTAGATCGGCAGCGACGCCGGGAAGAGGGTCGAGATCGCGAAGCCATGCTGCCGGGCGACCCGGATGAAGTCAGTCGCGACGGCCGTCCCGACGCCGCCGGAGCGGTGCTCGGCCGCGACGGCGACGCCCCCGATCGCGCCCATCGGCACCGATCGCCCCCCGAACCACTGACCCATCGGGACGACCCGGGCCCGGCCGACGATCTCACCGCCGCGCCGCCCGACCCGCATCAGCGGCCCGTCCGGCTCGTCCTCCTCGATCCGGGCCAGCCGGGGCGTCTTCGGCGGCGCCGACGAGAACGCGTACTCGCCCAGCTCCAGGTAGCGGGTGATGTCGTCGGCGCTCAGCGGTGGGCCGAAGGTGATGTCGCTCGTCATGAAGGTCTCCGGTGGTCGGGGCGAGGAATGTCAGCCTGGTCGGCGTCTGCGGTCCGGCATGGGAGTCCGGTCGGGGGTGGGGACGATAGACCAGGTGACCCGGGGACGTTGCGTGGTGCTGTCCGTGTCCGCGCTCCGGTGGGGAGCGGCCGGCCGGGTGGGGCCATGCGGCCATCACCCCTCATGCCGCGTGCTGGTCCACGCCGCTGGGTCGGGGCCGAGCCAACGA
>CADCWK010000263.1 GCA_902806375.1 uncultured Thermomicrobiales bacterium | reverse complement strand
GCCGGATGGCGCCCTCCCACCAGCGCCAGTGCTGGCTGCCCGGCGGTGCGTCCTCGTCGCTCCAGTTCCGCTGGACGGTCCGGCCCTGGCCGTCGAGCAGCCGGACGATCCGCCCGCCGGACTGGGCGGCGGCCGTCAGCGGGATCGCCCGGCTGCCGGTGGCGACCGCGACGGTGGCCGTGCGGTGGGCCGGGAAGCGGGCGCTGTAGTCGCGGATGGCCGCGGCGAAGGCGTCGTTGAGCAGGTCGTCGTCCCAGACGGGCGGGACGGCGGTGTCTTCGAGGCGGCGGCGCAGGGCCAGCCGCAGGGAGAGGCGCGTCGTCATGGTCGTGTGGTCCTTTCCAGCGTGAGAGTCAGCCGGGGATGGCCCGGCCCTGGAGGGACCGGGCTCAGGGACGATGGAGCGGGACAGGCCGGGACAACCGGTGAACTGGACGATGGTCGACGGCGAACGTCCGTCGAGACCGGCGGCAACGGGCCGGGACAGCTTGCCCAGCCAGACGGTTTCTGAGCCCGGTCCCTGATGGAGATCGCGGAAACACATCGGTGGTCAGGGAGCGATGCGGTGGTGAGGTCTCGACCCCTCCCCCGGCGGAGCGAGACCCCTTCCCGGCTCCCGTCAACCGCTCATCCCGGCTACTCGCTGGGCTTCGTCGGTCTCGGGCCCGGAGAGGGGCTCCGGTTGCGTACACACCGGATCTCTTCCGCAGACCCCATGAGGGCCAGGCACCGCCACCGCCCGTTACGGCAGCCGCCCGACGAACTCGCCGGACAGCCCGCCGAACCGGGCCGACTCGTCCGCGATCCGGTCCAGCTCGCCGTCCGGGTCGCTGCCGCCGAGGTCGCCGATGGCGGAGCGGCGGCTGCGGATGCCGGCCGAGACGAGCCGGACCTGGTTGGCGATACTGGCGGCCGTGTCGCTCGGCAGGACGTCCGGCCAGATCGTCTCCGTCCGGCGGTGCCCGGCGATGTCCGCCCCGCCGAAGCGCTCGCAGAGGTCGAGCAGCCGCCGGTTGCGAGCCTGGAAGGCCGTCTCCCAAGCGCGCCGCTTGCGGTTGACCTGCTGGATCAGCGGCTGGATCTCGACCTCCAGCGCGACGCCGGACAGGTCGCGGCCGGAGTCGCCGAAGGCCGTCCGGGGCGTCTCGCTCAGGTCGTGCAGGCTGCGGTAGAGCAGGTTGATGTACTCGACGTGCAGCCCGACGCCGCCCCCGCCGAGCAGGTCCAGCAGGTAGGCGCGGGCACCCTCCGGCAACTCCCACTTCGCCCCCGGCCCGACGCTGATCCCCTCAGAGCCCTCGACGTTCTCCAGCACGGCGATCGGCGCGCCGGACAGGTCGAGGATGCGGCCGAGGACGCTCAGCCGCCGGTTGAGCTCGCGGCAGACGTCGACCAGGTCGACGAGGTCCGATGTCCCCCACGGGTGGTGCGGGCGCGGGTTGTTGGCGACGATCACGTACGGGATCCAGCCGTAGGGGTTGGGCTCGTCGCGGACGGCATACCCCTGGACCGTCACGCGCCAGTGGGCGTCGGTCCACTCCTCGGTGACCTGGTAGGTCTCCTCCGGGTCCAGCCCGAACGGCCAGCCCCGCCGCCCCGGCCCCGTGGTGCCGGTCACCGCCGTGGGTCCGGTCGGCGTATCGGTGGGTGGTGCGTCGCCGGGCGGTGCGCCGGGAGGGAACAGCGCGCCGATGACCGCGCCGGTCAGCCCGTAGCCGTGCGTCACCCGGAGCAACCGCCGGGGGTTGTCCGGCGCCCACCAGGCCAGCAGCGCGGCCGGGTCGACCGCCGCCACGACCGGCGCTCCCGCCCCACCGTCCGCGCCGGCGTCCCACGTCACCTTCATGACGGCGTCGCCCAGGACCGCCGCCTCGATCGCCAGGTCGAGGTCCAGCTGCCCCAGCCCCAGCCGGGCCGCCAGGTCGGCCAGCAGGCGTTCGGCCCGGTGGGCCGCCGCCTCCGCGGCCGCGTCACCCGCCACCATGGGCGGGACGGAGAAGCCGACCGGCGCCGGGAACAGGTAGCTGGCCACCTTCCGGACGAGCGTCCGGGCGTAGTTGACCGTCAGGCGGGTCTCCCCGCGACGGCTCCGCTCCGCCCACTGGTCGCCCTCGTAGAAGGCCAGCGCGTCGCGGTAGCGGGCGAACCGGGCGCTGTCCGGGTCGTCGATGGTCGGCAGCGGGATGATCCGGGGGTGCATGGTGGTGTCTGCTCCTGTGGGGTGCGTAGGGGCGCGGCGATTCGGGAAAGGACACGGTGGCGAGCGCCGACCCCTCCCCCAGCGAAGCGAGACCCCTCCCCGGCTCGTTTCGCGCTGCGGCGCTCACGCCCGGAGAGGGGCTCATGCTGGTCGCACTAAAGCGCTCCGCGAGGGCCATCGCTGATGTGAATTCGTCTCCCCCTCGTCGGCCGATGAGTTCCCCTAAATACAATCCAGTCCGGGGGGAGGGGTCTTGTCTGCCGGGTCGTGCCACGTCGCATTCATCCGGGTGTTCCGACACCTCGTCCCTAAGCCCGGTCCCTTTAGGGCCGGGAAACCGGGTCGCTCATGTCCGAGACGAAACGCGACGCCCCGCCGGACGGGCGGTCCAGCGGGGCGAACGACCAGGCGACGGGATGGCGGGCGGGACGGCGACTACGGGGTGACGCCGACCAGCCGGGCCAGCCCGAGGTCGCTGTAGACGGCCAGCCCGCAGTACCACTTGATCCGCCAGCGCGTCGCGTTCTTGCTCTCCAGCGCGCCGACCTCCTCGACCTGGATGCCGCCGTGCTCCAGCCCGGCGACGCCCTCGGGACCGAACCGGACGGCGAACAGGCTGGACGTCTCCGGCGCCGACGTCCCGACGACCTCGTCGTCGCGGATGAAGTCGTCGACCAGCAGCGGGATGCCGTCGTAGAACAGTGCCCGGCGGCCGAAGGCGTCGGTGTCGGTCTCGAGCAGGTTGCCCGAGGAGCGCCGGAGCGCGCTGAGCTTGCGGCGGGACCGCTTGCTGAGCAGGATCGCGTCGGGCTTGCCGGGCCGGACGCGGTCGATCAGCTCGTCCATCAGGTCCAGCGTCAGGTCGCCGCCGCTGGCCCCGGCCGACACGACCTGTCCCGGCGCCACCAGCCGCGCCAGCCCGTCGAACGCCTTCGACCCGGCCAGCGACGTGCCGTGGTAGAACGCCTCGCTGTAGGCGTGGGCGACGGCCTTGGCCCGGCTGCCGACGACCTCGGCCTCCAGGTCGTTGGGGTTGGCGTAGGTCTGCTGGAGGAAGTCGTCCACGTCGGCGTCCCCGCCGAGGATGCGCAGCGCCGTGGTCACCGGCGTGAAGGTCGGCGTCGCCTCGGTCCAGGTGTCGCCGACATCGACGAAGGCGACCGGCGGCATCGTCGACTCGCGGTTGTAGGTGATCGCCGTCCCGGTCACGTCGGTGAACGGCAGCCGGGTCAGGAGTTCGCTCTCGCGGACGATCGTGTCGATCACCCCGCGCATGAGCAGGTCGTTGGTCAGCTTGGCCGCTTCCACCTTGGTCATCGCCATCGTCGCGTGTCCCTCCCGGTCATCCCGTCATGCTCAGGGGCCAGTGGCCCGGCGTCGTGTCGGTCCCCACCTCCCTCGCGCTAGCCACCAGCGCGCCGCGCCGCCGAGAGCCCCCGCCGGATCAGCTCGCCGGACGGCAGGTCGGCCGGGTCGATCACAAACGGTGGCGCCCCACCGGCCGGCACCACCGGCGCCGGGGCTGGTCGGACCGCCGTGGGCCCGGCGACCGGTTGCCCGGCCCGGACCTGCTCGGCGATCCGCTGGTAGGCGGCCCGTGCCGCCGCGACGCTGGCCAGCACCGCGCCGACGTCGGCGCCGGTCACCAGTTCCGGCACGAGGGCGGGGTCGGTCGCGACGATGAAGTCGCGGACCAGTGCCACGTCGTCCGGCGCACTGGACGTCCCGGACGGTGCCGGGGGTTCGCCCGTCGCCATGTCAGCGGTGATGGGATCGTCGATGGGAGTCTGCTCGTTGGGATCCATGGGGATATGTCCTCCTGTGAGGTGTGTCACGTGTCGTCGTTTCAGGGATCGTGAAGCAGCCACCTCCCCTGCCCGCGCCCGTGGGCACGTAAGGAGCGGGGCTTCACGCTGGTCGGATTCACCTTCCGGCCGACAGCTCGGCGACCGGTCTCCCGTTCTCCATCCGGTGAGCTC
>CADCWK010000262.1 GCA_902806375.1 uncultured Thermomicrobiales bacterium | reverse complement strand
TCGTGATGCGCTTCGGGCTCGACGATGGGCGGGCCAAGACGCTGGAAGAGGTCGGCCGGGAGTTCAGCGTCACGCGTGAACGGATCCGGCAGATCGAGGCCAAGGCGCTGCGCAAGCTCCGACACCCGAACCGGCGCCAGCGGCTCGAGGACTACCTCGACTAGCGGACTACCCCGCCAGAGCGTGCGGAGGCGTGTCGGCGGGCTACCGTCCTGAGGACTACCCCCCAGGTCCCGCACCCCCGTACGCATCTCCTCATCGGACGGCGCCGCGTAGCCCACCACCAGGGCGGGCCGGGTCGGTGCTTCCAGCGCGTAGGTGGAGAGGGCGGGGACGGCAACCCGCAACGGTGGTGCTGCCAACCGGCTCGCCTCACCGTCGTCGGTGCCGTCGGGCAGCCAGCCGATCAGGTGCATCCCCGCCTCGGATGGCCCGACATCGATCAGGCCGGCAAGTTCCCGCCGGATCAGGTCGACGAACGTCGCCTGGCGCTCCGCGTAGAGATTCCTCGTGCGCCTGATGTGCCGTCCGAAGTGGCCCTCGACAATGAAGTCGGCCAGGGCCGCCTGCTCGAGTTGTGGCGCTCCGCGGTCACTTCGCACCCGGGCGGAGATGAAGGCGTCGACCAGTGCCGGAGGAGCGACGGCGTAGCCAATCCGGATACCTGGGGCGAGGACTTTGCTGAACGTACCGATATAGATGACCAGGCCATCCTCGTCCAGCCCCTGCAGCGCGGGCAGTGGCCGACCGCCATAGCGATACTCGCCGTCATAGTCATCTTCGACGATCCACGCGCCTGACCTGCGGGCCCAGGCGAGCAAATCGAGGCGGCGTCCGACGCTCATGGTCGCTCCGGTCGGGAACTGGTGCGACGGCGTGGTGTAGACCAGGCGCGCCCCAACCGATCGAGCCGTTCCCAGCGGGCGAAGTCCCTCGTCGTCGACCGGTACGGGAAGCAGGACGGCGCCGGCCGACTGGAACGCCTCTCTGGCCCCCGGATAGCCCGGGTCCTTGACGGCGACGCTATCGCCGGGGTCGAGCAGGAGCCGGGCGCAGAGGCCCAGCGCAGTTTGCGAACCGGGCACGACGATGACCTGTCCCGCGTCACACTGGACGCCCCGCGTCGTCGCGAGGTAGGCCGCGATGGCCTCCCGGAGCGGGGCGTAGCCGGCCGGGTCACCGTACCCAAGGAGGCTAGGCTCGGATCGCCGGACGTGGCGCTCGACCAGTCGTGACCAGACCGCTCGCGGGAAGCCGGCCAGGTCGGGCAAGCCTGGCCAGAACGCCCGCAGATGATCCGGCCGGCTGGCGAGCGGCAATGGCATCGCCGGACGGCGCACGTTCCACATCACGACCGCCTCGCCGCTTCCAGCCCGCGCCGATGCCCACGACCTCGGCCACACCCTCGTCACCTACACGGTGATCCCCGGGGCCCTCCGGATCGTCAGCCCATATCCGCCGCCGGGGCACGAATCGGAGGCCAAGGAGCCGGAAGTTACGAGTGATCCGGCGATCCCGTCCGCTTGACCCTGCCCCTGGGGCAGACAATATCCTGCCCCCAGGTGGTCGACCCGAAGAGCGACAAGGTGGTGAGGGATCAGGGCATGACCCGCGGTGAGGACGCTGGCGAGCTGTTCAGGGCGGAGAGCGTGACCCTGTATACGAGGCAGTCGTCCTTCAGCGAGCCCGGCTCGGTCGGCGCCTGGATTGATGACATCCCGCTGGACCTATCGGCCCTGCACCGGGCGGCAAACCAGCTGATCTTTCATTACGGTCACCGGGAACAGTTCGCCGGGCATGGCATCGCCGGAAGGCGACGACTGCGAGCGTGGCCGGTGTGTATCCCGTCTCGAGCGGACAGGGTTCCCAGGGGTCGAGTGGCCAGCGTGATCGCCCAGAAGGAAGGTGTCTATGTTCCAGCCGCCGGGTACGCCCGAGATGATGCGGGTAGTCCACGAGGTGGAAATGATTGAGGCCAGGCGGCGCGCCCGTCTTCACCGGGAGGCGAGCGGTGGCACGAGCCTCCGTCGGTCGATCGGTCGAGCGCTGATCGCGATCGGCGTCTCCGTCGGTGGGGAACTGCCCCGCACCCTGTTAAGTCAGGACGGAGCCAGCGTGGGCCACTCCGCTCCGTCAACCCCACGATCCGCGACCGCGGATCCCGGCTGCTAATCAAGAGCGTGAGTCATGGGATTCAAGGGCACCCACAATGCGTTATGATTACCCGTTCTGACGGAGCAAATGCGGCGCCGGGCCCGGCGCCGCTCCGTAACACCTATGGTGGGAGTCTCATGGTCCTCGTCGATCGCGCCAAGATCTTTGTCCGTGGGGGAGACGGCGGCAGCGGCAGCGCCTCGTTCCTCCGCGAGAAATTCGTAACCAAGGGCGGCCCGGACGGTGGTGACGGTGGCCGTGGTGGCGACGTGATTCTCCGCGTCCAGCCCAGCCTGACCTCGTTGATCCCGTTCCAGTACGCCGTCCACTTCAAGGCCGAGCCCGGCCAGGCCGGTTCCAAGCGCAACTGCACCGGCAAGAGCGGCAAGCAGGTCATCGTCGATGTCCCGCCCGGTACCGTCGTCTTCGATGACGAGACCGGCGAGCAGTTGGCCGACATGACCCAGCCGGGCCAGGAATTCCTCGCTTCCCGTGGCGGGCGCGGCGGTCTCGGCAACACCCACTTCAAGTCGTCCACGCACCGGTCGCCCCGGATCGCCGAACTCGGCGAACCGGCGACCGAGCGCTGGCTGCGGCTGGAACTCCGCATGATCGCCGACATCGGCCTGGTCGGGCTGCCCAACGCGGGCAAGTCGACGATGCTCACCGCGGCGACGGCGGCCCGGCCCAAGATCGCCGATTACCCGTTCACGACGCTGGAGCCCAACCTCGGCGTCGTCGAGATCGGCGGCAAATGGGGGACGACCTTCGTCCTCGCGGATATCCCCGGTCTGATCGAGGGCGCGGCTGACGGCGCGGGACTGGGGCATTCGTTCCTCCGGCACGTCCAGCGGACCAAGGTCCTGATCCATGTGCTCGACGCCGCGGGCGGCCTCGAGGGGCGCGACCCGCTCGAGGACTTCGCGACGATCAACGCCGAGCTTGAGCTGTATGACGAGAAGATGCGGGCCAAGCCGATGCTGGTCGCGCTCAACAAGGTCGACCTCGCCGAGGCCCGCGAGAACCTGCCCCGGCTGCGCGAGGCGCTGTCCGGCCGCTTCCCGCAGATCTTCGAGGTGTCGTCCGCTACCGGCGAGGGTGTCGCCGAGATGATGGTCGCCGCCAACCGGGCCCTGCAGGAGGTCGTCCAGCTCGAGAAGGAGGCGGCCGCCAAGGCGCCGCCGGCCGAGGCGAAGGTCTACACGATCGGGAACGTCTCCGAGCGGGCCTGGGAGGCGACGCGGCGCTCTGCGCACCACTTCGTCATCGCCGGGGTCGGGATCGAGCGGTTCACGAAGATGACGAACTTCGGCAACGCCGAGTCGATCCAGCGCTTCCAGCGGGTGCTCAAGAGCAGCGGCATCGCCGCCGAGCTCCACCGGCTCGGGATCAGTGACGGTGACACGGTCCACATCGACAACATCCAGCTGACCTGGGGCGAGCCGGACCCCGAACTCCCCAGCAGCGTCCGGATGACGCGCCGCCAGCGGACCCTGGCCCGGACCGGCGGCGTGAGCGACGACGACATCGTGCCCGAGCTCGAAGACGACTTCGACTCCCGGTAGGCGGACCCCTGGACCGGACCGATCTCTCTGGACCGCCCACCTCGCATCTCACGGGGTGGGCGTCTCGTCACCCTGTTAGGCGAGGGTCTGACCGCCGGATCGACGCCTCCTCGGCCATACGGTCTCGCCTTGAAGCATCGTGTCAGCCCGATGCACGGAGCGGCTGGCGTCACGAGGCCGGCGGGGAGCGCTTCCCGCCGTCGTGAATGAGCGACGAACCCCGTCGCTCTGGCGTGGGCAGGATCAGGCGATCAGATAGGCATCGGCCTACAGCATGTCTACCGGTGCTCCTTTTCAGGTCTGACTGCTGCGTCCCCGCCGCACCGCTCCCGCGCGGTGGCTACGGCAGGGAGGTCGGCTCTTCGGCACCAGCCGCGGTGACCGCCTTCGTCCCAGGCTGATCGGTCCCGTAGACGCCGCGGTACTCCGGGGGCAGCAACCCGGCGACGGCCCGCATCATCAGGTCGCTGGCCATCTCGCTGGTCACCCGCTGGCCGTCGATCGTCCGGGGAATCGTGAACGCCTCGCCCGTGACGACCCGGACCGAGCGGCGGTAGCGGCGCTTCGGTACCCGGCTGCCATTGAAGGGCAGGTACTGCGATCCGGTCACCCCGACCGGGAGGATCGGGGCGCCGGACCGTACGGCGATCAGGGCCGCGCCGGCGAGCGGTCGCTGGATCCCGCCGGTGGGGCTCCTCGTCCCCTCGGGGAAGATCCCGACACCCATACCCTGCGCCAGGGTCGCCTCGGCCCGGCGCAACGCCCGGCGGTCCGCCTTGCCACGCTCGATCGGGAACGTGCCGCCGAGCCGGATGATCCATCCGAGCACCGGGATCCGGAACAGCTCGGCCTTGCCCATGTAGTGCACCGGGCGGGGGACCGACACGGCGACCACGAGCGGATCGACGTTGTGCAGGTGATTCGAGACGACGATCAGCGGACCATCCGGCGGGATGGCGGCGGTCCGCCGGACGCGGTAACCCGTCAGCAACCAGAGCCAGCCGAGGAAGAACAGGCGGGCGACGCGGAACGACCAGCCCTGGAGGGTGCCGCGCCGAAGGTCACCGAACTCGTCCGATCCGGGTCCCTCGCCCTGGGCCATCATGCCCGCAGGCGTCCGGCCGGGGTCACCTCGCCTCCGACACCCAGTCGCTGCCAGGCGTTCCGGACCAGGTCCTCGACCAGGGTGACGACGGTGTCGATCGACTGACCGTCGGTGTCCACGGTGATCGCGTCCTCCGCTGGACGGAGTGGGGAGAGTTCCCGGTTGCGATCGATCTCGTCCCGGCGCCGGAGGTCGGCGGTCAACTGGTCGAGTTCCGCGGCGATCCCACGCTCGGCGAGTTCATGGAGGCGACGGCGGGCCCGTTCCTCGGGGCTGGCACTGAGGAAGATCTTCGTGCCGGCGTTAGGAACGACGGTGGTGCCGATGTCCCGCCCGACCATGACGATCGGACCCCGGCTCGCCGCGATGCGTCGCTGGACCGGCAGGAGGGCCCTCCGGACTGGCCCGTGAGCGGCGACGACGGAGACGTTGGCATCGACCTCGGGCGAGCGGATGGCCCAGGTCACGTCGTCGCCGTCCAGCAGGACGTCATAGAGGCGTCCGTCGTCCTGCGAGAGGGGGACGATGTCGATATGGTGTTTCCGGGCGATCACGGCCAGTGCCTCACCGTCCGCAAGGTCGGCCTCGCTCCGGAGGGCCTTGAGCGTCAGAGCCCGGTAGAGGACACCGGTGTCGAGCAGGATCGCATCCAGTTCCTCGGCGACGGCCCGGGCGACGGTCGTCTTCCCGGCGGCGGCGGGACCATCGATCGCGATCACGAGGCGGTGATCGCCATGCGGGTCGTCGCTGCCCGGCAGGTGCTGGTTACGGTCGTCGGCCACGCCGGTTGCCCTTTCCCTTCGTCGTCGTGCTGTGCCGGACCTTGGTCGTGTTGATCCGTGGTGCGGCCGGCTTCGGTTTGGCCCCACGGTGGCTGTGCGAGTGCGGTGAGCGGCGCTTCACCCGGGTGGGGGTCCCGTTCGGATCGTCCGAGGCGACCTTGCGGGAGACCCGACCGATCGTGTCGAGCGTCCGACCAGCGGCGCCGGCTCCATCGGGGCGGCGGTCCGGCCGGCGCTGGGGCGGCCGACCGCTGCGGTCCGGGAACGGTCGCCGGCCCGCGGGCTTGGACGTGTCGCCGCGCGGCCCATCGTCGTTCAGATCCCTGATCCGCCGATCGGTCTGACCGGCTCGGTCCGGGCGCGGGCCCTGCCGATTCCGGTCGTTGTCGGGTCGGCGCGGACCCTCTCCGGGGCGGCTCGGGCGGCGATCGTCAGAACGCTCTGCCGGGCGGCGGTCCGCCGCGGCCGGCCGATCGGATCGACGATCGCCTTCGGCAATTCGTGTCGGGGTGGACGGGCGGTCGGGACGGCGCTGGACGTCCTCGCGGCGATCCGGGGTTCGTCCCTCGGCCAGACGACCCGATCGGGAGCTGGCCGGTGATCCGGCGGCGAGGTGGCCAGGCGCGGGTGAGCCGGTCCTCGGCGTCCCGGTACGGGGCGTCGTGACTGGCCCGCCGTCGTCACGGCGGGGTCGCTGGGGGGCGGGACGTCGGACCGGACGCCGTGCCTGATCTCCTGAGGCACGCGGTTCCGGCCGATAGGTCCGTTGGACGTCGGAGAAGCGCCGCCCACCGACGGTCTCGAACCGGCCCTCACCGGTCGGCGCCGGAGGGGTAGGCGGGGCCGACTCGATCGCCGGGGGTGAGGCGGGCGGAGCCGGCGTCAGGGGCCGCTCGGGCGGGCGGGCGCCCCGCGCGGGCGCTGGGTTCTCGGGCCGCCGGGCCGACCAGGCGCCGGGGCGCTCCACGATCGGGCTCTTGGGCGGGTCGGCTGGCTCCTCGCGTGGTGTTCGCGTCCGCGCCGCCGGCCGCACCGGGACCCGCTCGCCGCCTGAGCGGTCGAAGCGCCCCGTCCCGTCCCACCGGACGGCGCCGGGCGCGGGCTGGTCGTCGCCGGGTCGCACGGAGACGAGGCGACCACGCCCGGCACGGGGACCGCGACGAGTCACGGTCACCGGACCGGCCGGCTCGGTGATCGTCGCCGTCCGCTCGGCGTCCCGGTCGAGATGGACCGCCTCGGAGATCTGGCTGAGCTCGCCAGCGGTCAGGTCGCGGGACAGCCCCGTCTCCAGACCCTGGATCGAGATCGGACCGATCCGGTGGCGACGCAGTTTGAGCACGTCGATATTGGCGGCTTCCATGATCCGCCGGACGGCATGGTAGAAGCCCTCGTGGATGACGATCCGGATCCAGATCCCCTCGCGGGACTCGCGCAGCAGGCGGATCTCGTCGGGGACCACGTCGCGGGCGTCGATCCGGACACCGTCGCGCAGGTACTGCAGGGTGCGGTCGGTCGGTCGCGCGTTCGTAAGGACGTGATATTCCTTGGCCAGCCGGTAGCGCGGGTGCATGATCCGGTTGGCGAGCTCACCGTCGTTGGTCAGCAGGAGCAACCCCTCGGTGTCCCGGTCCAGCCGGCCGACGGGGAACAGGCGCTCCCGGGTCTGGACGAGTTCCATGACCGTCCGGCGCTCGCGCTCGTCGTGCATGGTCGTGATGTAGCCGGCCGGCTTGTTGAGGAGGATCGTCCGGAGTCGCTGCGGACGGAGAACCTTGCCGTCGACCCGGATCTCGTCCGCTGTCGTGTCGACCTTCGTGCCGAGTTCGGTGACCGCGACGCCGTTGACGAGGACGCGGCCGCTGGTGATGAGCTCTTCCGCCGAGCGGCGTGACGAGATGCCGCGTGCCGCGATGACGCGCTGTAGACGTTCCACGTTACCCCCCAGGGGTGCCCTGCTGACGTGACCGGCGTCTGCCCGTGGCCGGTCGTCGCGCCGCACACGTCAAGCCGGTTCCTGGGGCTCCGGGAGCGAACGGGCGTCGCTAGAGCTGGTAGACCGGCTGGTCGGCGATCTGTTTGTCTTCGAGGAAGAATAGCACGCGACCCACCTCGTCCCCGGATTCGCCCGCCGGGCCGAGGATGAGCTGATAGGTGACGTCGCCGACCTGGTCTCCCGGGACGACGAGCTCGGCGCCCTGCGCGAAACCGACCTGCCAGGCTGCCGTCTCCGCGGAGAGCCCCTTGATGTCGTTCGCGCTGTTGAGATCGACCCAGATGTACTCCTGCGGGATCGCCCGGATGATCGCCAGAGTGTCGGGGTAGCGGCCGTCCTCACTGATCTGGTCGTTGACGTCGTAGGTCAGGTCGCTGCCCAGGACGACGATCACGACGCGGCTGCCCGAGCTGAACTGGGCGCCGGTCACCAGGCAGGCGCCAGCCGCGCCGCTCGAGCCGGTCTTGACGCCGAAGATGCCGTCCTCGGTCAGCAGGGCGTTGGTGTTCTCGAGCAGCACCGTCCGCCGGTCCGGCCCGCCGACCACCATCTCGTAGGCTTCGGTGTCGACGATCGGTGCCAGCAGCTCGTCGTCGAGCAACGCGGCGGCCAGGATCGCGAGGTCGCGAGCCGTCGTGTACTGGCCCTCGACGTCCTCACCGGCCGGGTTCAGGATCACCGTATTGGTCGCGCCCAGCTCCGCGGCGCGGGCGTTGACGGCGTCGAGAAACGTCGCAGTGGGGTCGTCGCTCTGCGGGTCGAGTGTCGTCCCGGCTACCCGGGCCAGCGCCCGGGCGGCGTCGTTGCCGGACGGCAGCAGCAACCCGTAGAGCAGCCCCTCGACGGTCACCTCGTCGCCAACCGCCAGCTGGGCGTTCGAGTAGACCGTGATGTCGACCGTATCCGCTTCCTCGATGGTCACGACCTGGTCGAGGTCGGTCAGGATCGCGACCAGCGCCAGGCTGGTCGCGATCTTGGCGGTGCTGGCGGGATCGCGCCGCGTATCCGCCTCGCTGGCGAACAGGACCTGGCCGGACGCGATATCACCGGCGAAGACGGCGTCGGCCGTCGTCTCAGGGAGATCGGGCAGGTCCTCGGGAACGACCCAGCGTTCAGCCAGGGACGGGCCACCCCCGGTCTCCGGGTCATCCGAAGCGTCCTGGGCGACGACCGGCAACGACGGGGAACCCGGCGTGGCACCGGCCAACGGACCAGCGGCGAGCAGGAGCAGCAGGGCGAGGACGATGGGCAGGGTGCGGCCCGCGCCGGAACGGAGCGGGCCATGGCTGACGTATGGTCGATCGGTCATGCATGAACCTCGGGGCGGCCACGGCGTCTGGTCTGGCGAGAGGGTACCACTCCCGTCCGTTCCGGCGGTTGTCGCTCCCGGACCGAGGCGACAGAATGGACGTGGTCGTTCGGCCGCGACCATCCCGCCGCGGGTCGATCACCCACTCCACGCCGCGACTCGCCGCGAGGCGGTCCGGCCCAGTCCCTGCCGGAGCCGGAGGACCGACCCGTGTTTGGAAGGTAGACCGCCTATGCCGCCTCGTCCCTTCGTCCCGATGCCGCGGGGTACGACATGGATCCGCCCCCCGGCGGTGCCGCGTGACCGGCTGCCTGGTGACCTGGCGGGCGATGCGGCGTTCCCGGTCGAGCCCGTCCAGATCAGCGGCCTCGCCGGTCGGGTTCGGATCGCCGCGATCGGAGACTTCCATGCCCGCCTGGACCGGGAGTTCGTCTTCGGACCGGCACTGCGACAGGTGGCCAGCCAGGCCGATCTGCTGCTCGTCGCCGGCGACCTGACCGACAATGGCCGGCTCGAGGAGTTCGAGATGGTTGCCGAGCGACTGGCCGGGGTCGATGTTCCGGTCGTGACGGTGCTCGGCAACCATGATCGCCGCTGTCTGCGGCGGGTGGCGATGCGTCGCACGCTCGAAAGTGCCGGGGTAATTCTGCTCGATGGTGAGTCGACGATGTTCCTGGTCCCCGTCGCCGGAACCGGAGCGCAAGGGACGACGCCCGCGGCCCGGATCCAGATCGTTGGGATCGGAGGCTATGGCGGCGGATTCTGGCCGGAGGAGACCGGGAGCGGCCCGCCGCTCCACCGGGCGACCCAGGCGTTCGCGGTGCGGGCACGTCGCGAGGCCGCCCGGCTTGAGGCGACGCTGGCCGGAGCGACGGACGAAGTCGACGCCCGGATCGTCCTCATGCACTATTCCCCGACGTCGAGCACGCTGGGCAGGGAGCCGCTGGTGAAATACTGGATGCTGGGGAATATCGAACTGGCGCGAGTCATCGACCGTTTCGACGTCGATCTCGTCGTCCACGGTCACGCCCACCTCGGCAACCCGGCCGGACAGACGATCGGTGGCACGCCGGTCCGGAACGTTGCTGCCCACGTCATCGGGCGGCCGGTCATCTACGCGCTCGGCGATACCGCGGGAAGCGGTCATGTGGAGCCCGCCATGTCGGTCCGGACCGCGGGATGAGCGGACGCGACCGGCGGGGTAGTGGCTGGCCCGAGGCCCGGCTGGAGACCGCTTCCACCCGGCTGGATCTGACCGCCAATGCCTACGGGCCGTCGTTCATGGTCCTGGAGGCGCTGGCCGGTGCCGAGGATCTGCACCTGCCGGCCGGCGACCGCGCCGAGGAGCTGCGGTCGCGGCTGGCGGCGCACCTCGGGGTCCCGCCGGCGTCGGTGCTGCTCGCCAACGGGATCGACCGGTTGTTGCTGGACCTGTTCGCCCGTCTCCGCGGGAGCGGGCCACTGGTCGTCTTCCCGCCGAGCGATCCCGTGCCCGGCATGCTCGCCGCCCAGGTCGGGTTGCCGACGCTGGATCTGGTCCGGACGCCACGCTTCGAGACCGCGCTCGACACCGGGATCCTGGCTGGTCTGCCGGTCGGCTGGAGCGCCTATGTCCAGAGCCCCAACGATCCCAGCGGCACGGTCCTGCCGGCCGACGAGGCCGTCCGCCTGGCGCGCCACGCGGAGGTGCTGATCATCGACGAGCGCCACGGCGCCTACAGCCCGCGGACGCTCCAGCCGCTTGCTCGCGAGTTCGACAACGTCGTCATCGTCGGGACGTTCGAGACCTGGGCGGGACTGGCCGGGCTGCCGCTCGCCTGGGCGGTCATCCCGTCCCGGCTTCGTGCGCGGCTCCTGCCGGCGGTCGGGTCCGGGGCGGCGCTGGCGATGGGTGCCGTCATCGCCGGGATGGCGACCATGGATGACCTGCCGGCGGTGCTGGGGAACGTGCGCCAGATCCGCTCCGAACGGGCCCGCCTGTACCGGACGCTGCGGAAACTGAACATGGTCAGCGTGCCGTACCCGACCTGGTCCAACTTCCTGCTCGTCCGGGCTGAGCGAACGACCGCCCCCAACCTGATAGCGGCGCTCGACCGGCGAGGCGTCCGCGTCGCTGCCGTCGAGGACGAGTCGCTCCGCGAGCGGACGATGCGCATCAGCGCCGGCCGGCCGGCGCAGACCGACCAGCTCCGCCGGGCCTTGATCGAGATCGGCCTGACGCTCTGACGGTTCTCTTCACGTCCCGACCTGGCTTCAGGTCTGCAACGCGACCTGTTGGGCGGCGAAGACGTCGGTCAGGCCGAGGTGGGCGAGTTCGAGGAGCTGGCTCAACTGGGCCGGGCTGAACGGCGTCTTCTCGGCCGTCCCCTGGATCTCGACGTAGGCGTCCCGGTCGGTCATCACGACGTTGAAGTCGACGTCGGCGCCGCCATCCTCCGAGTAGTCGAGGTCGAGCAACGCGCGTTCCTTCACCAACCCGACGCTGATGGCCGCGACGGCGGCGGTGAGCGGGTCGCGCTTGATCGCCCGGCGGGCGAGCAGCCCCCGGCAGGCCAGCGCCAGCGCGACGTACCCGCCGGTGATCGAGGCGCAGCGGGTACCGGCGTCGGCCTGGAGGACATCGCAGTCCACCGTGACCATCCGCTCACCGAGGGCACCGAGGTCGGTGACGGCGCGCAGCGAGCGGCCGATCAGCCGCTGGATCTCGACCGTCCGTCCACCTGGCTTGCCCTCCTGGACCTCCCGCCGGGTCCGCTCCTTGGTCGCCCGCGGCAGCATCGCGTACTCGGCCGTGACCCAGCCGCGCCCCTTGCCCTGCATCCAGCGCGGGACGCGCTCCTCGATCGTCGCGACCACGATGACGCGCGTGTTGCCCTGCTCCACGAGGCACGACCCCTCGCCATAGCCGAACGTATTCGGAGTGATCTTCAGGGGCCGGAGTTGCTCGGCGGCGCGGCCGTCGTTGCGCTGGAACGGCAGCGTCAGGTCGGGGTCGGCCCGGTAGAACGCGTCACGCATGGGTAGCTCCCTGGGGTAAGAACGCGATCCCGTACCGCTCGCGAGCCGGATCGTTCCGTCACGGCTTCTCGCCGTCGGGTTCTGGTTCGGGTTCAGACCTGTCCGGCGCGGTCATGGTGCGCGAATAGATCTCCTCGATCCGTTTCATCCGCTGCCGGAGCTCGATCTCGTAGCCGCGGTCCCTGGGCTGGTAGTAGATATGGCCCCGGATGTTGTCGGGCAGGTTCTGCTGGCCGACGATGCCGTCGTCGTAGTCGTGGGCGTAGCGATACCCGGCGCCGTAGCCGAGCGACGACATCAGCTTGGTCGGCGCGTTCCGCAGGTGCAGCGGCACCGGGTCGTTGCGGGTCGATTCCACGTCCGCCACCGCCAGCTTGTAGCCCCGGTAAACGGCGTTGCTCTTGGGAGAGAGCGCGAGGTAGACCACCAGTTCGGCGAGGGCCAGCGCCCCCTCCGGCATGCCGATGAAGTGCACCGCCTGCTGGGCCGCCACCGCCAGGGGCAGCGCCTGTGGGTCAGCCAGCCCGACGTCCTCGGACGCGAACCGGACCAGCCGCCGGGCGACGTACAGCGGCTCGTCGCCTCGCTCCAGCATCCGGGCCAGCCAGTACAGCGCGGCGTTGGGGTCACTGCCGCGCAGGGTCTTGTGCAGCGCCGAGATCGCGTCGAAGTGGTCATCGCCGGACTTGTCGTACGTCCCCGCGCGGCGCTGGGCCGCCTCGGCGACGAGATCGACGGTAACGACCCGCTGCCCGTCGGGCTCCCTGAGCACGCCGGTCGCGGCGAACTCCAGCGTGTTGAGGGCGAAGCGGGCGTCGCCGTTCGCAAGGTTGGCCAGCGCGGCCATCGCCTCGGGGTCGACGGTGATCCGGTCGCGGCCCAGCCCGCGGTCGTCGTCGGCCAGCGCCCGGCGCAGGATCTCGACGATGTCCGCGTCCTCCAGCGCCCGCAGGACGACGACCCGGGAGCGGGAGAGAAGGGCGCTGTTGACCTCGAACGACGGGTTCTCCGTCGTCGCGCCGATCAGGATGACCGTGCCGTCCTCCACGTGCGGCAGGATGGCGTCCTGCTGCCCCTTGTTGAACCGATGGATCTCGTCGATGAACAGGACCGTCCGCTGCTGGTGCATGCCGAGCCGGTCCCGGGCCTCCTGGACGGCCTTGCGGAGGTCCGCCACCCCGGCCGACACGGCGCTCTGGGCGACAAAGTGAGCTCGCGTCGTGCTGGCGATGATCCGGGCGATGGTGGTCTTGCCGGTCCCCGGCGGCCCCCAGAGGATGAGGGAAGCGAGCCGGTCGGACTCGATCGCCTTCCGGAGCAGGGTGCCCGGACCGAGGACCTGTGCCTGCCCGACGACCTCATCCAGCGTCCGCGGCCGCATCCGCGTCGAGAGCGGTGCGGACCGGGAGAGCTGGGATACCCGGGCGGCATCGAACAGGCTCGGACCGTCGGACCCGCCACCGCGGCCGGAGCTACTCATCGTCGAGCACAGCGGCGAGCTCCGCCAGCCGGGCCTCGATCTGGTCGCTGCTATCCATCCGGAGGGCATCGAGTTCGGCCAGGACCTCGACCGACGCGGGGCTCACCGGCAGGGACTCGACGGCGGACCGGTCGCTGGCTCCCAGCTCGTCCATCGCCTCGAGGAGCTCCTCGAGGCGGTCCATCTCCAGCAGCGCGTCATACGACGGGTCGTCCGACCGGGCATCGTCCCGGTCGCTGGCGACGATCATCAGTTCGACGATGGGATCGTGGCGGCCGTTGTCGGTCATCGGTCGGACCTTTCCGGGTGCCCCGGTCGGTAGGGGAGGACGCCGGGCCTAGAGCGCGAGGATCGCGATGGCGGTCAGTGCCAGCGAGCCCAGTCCCCCATAGAAGGCGACGTCGCGGGGTCGGAGATCGGACTGCTGACTGTACGTGATCAGGATACCGGTCACGAGATAGAAGCAGACGAGCAGGGCGATCCCGCCGGTCCAGTTCCAGGTCAGCCACCAGTTGATCGCGATCGCGCACTGACCCATGACTATCGCGCCCAACCCGGCGTAAGCGAGTCGACGTCCGGAGGAGATCTCCGCGCGCTGGAGCGTCTCGAGGATCAGCAGGCCGGAGATCACCGCAATCAGCCCGGCGCTGATCCACTCGGGGAGCTTGTTGAGATAGATGGTGGCCAGCGCGACGAACGCGACCAGGTGGATGATCGCCCCATGGGCCAGGGCGGCCGCCCGGCCCGCGCTGTCCGTCAGATCGTCGATCAGATCGCGCGAGAGCAGCGCGACGAAGATTCCCACGACGACCAGCATGGCGCCCAGAACGACCACCCAGAGGTTATGCCAGGTCGCCATGAGCAGCGTCGCGGCGGCCGTCGCGGTGGCCGCGAGGATCCACGCGCTGTAGATGCCTGTCCGCTCACGGGGTTGTCCGACCGCCGTGGCCGCGACGCGTGCGGACAGCTCCGCGAACTGGGCGCCGGCTGCCACCAGCAGGATCACGACGCCCGCGACGACCCAGAACACGACGTCGGTCGTCTCCAGCAGCGGGACCGTCTCATCAGGGTCGGCGGTCCCGAGGGCGAGGAGCCCGAGCCCCAGGACCAGGACACCCGCCACGAGGCTAACCAGGACACCCGAGACCGGCTGCTGGCGATTCCGCCGGGCTAGTGGCGACAGGTCGGGGGGGGCATTCGCGAGCCGGTCCGACTGGACCGGCAATGCCAGATCGTCGTCGGGTTTCGGTGGCGCCGGCCGGACGCCGGGGATCTCCGAGGCCGGAACCGGTGCCGGGGCCCCCGGCCGTCCGCGTCGAGGGGTGGACTCGGTGGGATCGGCTGACGGACTCGCCGGTTGTCGTGTCTCGTCATCCCGCAAGGACCGCTCCTCAGATACCGGAGATCCCAGTGTCGGGCCAGGACCATGGTCCGGCCGAATGATCACCGCATCCTACACAAGATCGCCCGGCGTGCCTAACCGTCCGCTCCGGTCCCAGCCCGCTGGAGCGCCGCCCATGACCGCCGCAGGTCCCCAGGATCGACCGCGCCCGCCCTGTGGATCACCAAGGCGTCGCCGGACGATCCGATGACGGTGGAGGCCCGGCCGCCCGTTGCTGGTCCGGCATCCAGCACCCAGACGGGGCCAGTTCCCGGCTCCCCGAAGTGCGCCGAGATGGACCCGGCATCGGTCGCGGGGGGCTGACCGGAGCGGTTGGCGCTCGTGACGGCCAGCGCCCCTCCGGCCAGCCGGATCACGCGTCGAGCCACCTGGTGGTCGGGCACCCGCAGGCCGACGGTCCCGTCGCCCGCGACGACCGCCGGCGCCAGGCCGGGCCGTGCCGGGACCGCCACGGTCAGCGCACCCGGCCAGTGGTCGTTCGCCAGCCGGAGGAGCCAGTCGACCGGGCGGCCCGGCGACCGCCCCGCCGCGTCCGCGACGAGACGATCGACGGTCGTGGCGTCGTCCATCAGGACCGGCAGCGGCTGGTCACGGGCGCGGCCCTTGATCCGGTAGATCGCGGTCAGGGCGTCCGGTGCGTCGAGTGCGGCGGCGAGCCCGTAGACGGTATCGGTCGGGATCGCGACGACCTCACCACTCCGGAGCAACTGGGCGGCCTCGACGATCGCCCCGTCGGCCGAGGCGACGGGTGACCCGTCGCGCAGCAGGCGCACGTCCGGTACGGGCTCGCCGGTTGGGTGGGGGCGGATCATGCGCTAGAGACTCGACTTGAGCTGCGCGGCGAGGGCCGGGGTGATCCCGGCGACCGTCACGAGGTCGGCCTCCGTCGCCTCACGGATGCCCTTCACCGAGCCGAACCGCCGGATGAGGGCTTTCTTGCGGGTCGGACCAATCCCGGGGACGTTGTCCAGGCTGGAGGCGATGCTGGTCTTGCTCCGCTTCTGCTGGTGGAAGGTGATCGCGAAGCGGTGCGCCTCGTCCCGGATCCGCTGGATCAGGTAGAGCGCCTGGCTGTCACGCGGCAGGAGCACGGCGTCCGGCCGGCCGGGCAGGAACAGCTCCTCGTTCTCCTTGGCCAGTCCCGTGATCGCCTGTCCGGTCCAGCCGACCGCCTCGAGCGCGGCGACTGCCGAGCTGAGCTGGCCCTTGCCGCCGTCGACGATGACGAGGTCCGGGAGTTTCGTCCACTTGCCGTCGTCCGTCTTGCCACCCTCCTCGTCGGCGGTGCCGGATGCCCGGCGGAAGCGGCGCTGGATCACCTCGCTCATGCTGGCGAAGTCGTCCGAACCCTCGACGGTCTTGATCGTGAACCGGCGGTACTCGCGCTTGGCCGGCTTGCCGTCCTCGAAGACGACCATGCTCGCGACGGTATTGGTCCCCTGGAGGGTGCTGATGTCGAAGCACTCGATCCGCCGCGGCATCCGGGGAAGGTCCAGCGCCTCGGCCAGCTCGGTCAGGGCCGCGGTGGTCTTCATCTCGTCCGAGAGGAACTTCAGCCGGCTCTGCTCCAGGTTCTCAGAGGCGCTCTTGGCGACCATCTCGACCAGGTGCCGCCGGTCACCGCGCTGCGGGACGACGATCTCGACCTTGCCGGCGCGACGCTCGCGCAGCCACGGTGCGATGACTTCCTCCTCGGCGGCCGGGAGGCGGTGCTCGAGCAGGAGCAGCGGCGGGATGACGGCCGCGTCCATGTAGAACTGGGAGACGAAGCTGGCGAGGATCTCAGGCGGCCGGTCCTCCAGCGTCGAGCGGACGGCGAAGAACTCGCTGCCGAGCATCTTGCCGTTGCGGAGGAAACCGGCCTGGACCCCGGCGTCGCCGCCCGGCCCCTGGGCGACGGCGAGGATGTCGGCGTTGAGGCCGTTGGGGCTGACGATCTTCTGGCGCTCGAGGACGTGGTTGACCGCCTCGATCCGGTCGCGCAGCTCGGCGGCCCGCTCGAAATTCCACGCGTCCGCGGCCTGCTGCATCTCCCCCTCGAGC
This sequence comes from uncultured Thermomicrobiales bacterium, assembly GCA_902806375.1. Lineage (GTDB taxonomy): Bacteria > Chloroflexota > Chloroflexia > Thermomicrobiales > UBA6265 > CADCWK01. Next base: position 6,989 of record CADCWK010000262.1, on the reverse strand, counting down.
GGGGCGAGAATCTCGTCTCCCCGGCCGGAGAGGAACAGGGCCGCGCTGTCGACCGCTTTCATGTACGTCGGCCGGTCGACCGCGCTGATGCAGGGCGCCGTGCACTGGTGCATGTGGTAGTAGAGGCAGAGGTCGTCGTTGCCGGTGATCTTCTTGTCGCACTTCCGGTAGGTGAACAGCCGGTTGATCAGGTGCAGCGTCTTGTGCATCTGCCCGGCGGAGGTGTACGGCCCGTAGTAGCGGCCCCCGTCGTCGACCACCCGGCGGGTGATGATCACCCTCGGCCACTCCTCGTTCGTGATCTTGAGGTACGGGTAGGTCTTGCTGTCCTTGAGGAGGATGTTGTACTTCGGCTGGTGCTTCTTGATCAGCTCGTTCTCGAGGATCAGCGCCTCGGCCGCGGTGTCAGTCCGGATCACGTCGAAGTCGACGATGTGCCGGACGAGTTCGCGGGTCTTGGGGTCCTTGCCGCGCTCGGACTGGAAGTAGGAGCGGACACGGTTGCGCAGCGCGGCGGCCTTGCCGACGTAGATGATGTTCCCGGTCTCGTCCTTCATCAGGTAGACGCCGGGCGCGACGGCGAGGGCCGCGAGGCGGGCCGAGAAGTCCGGTCGGGTGGTGGGGGGAAGGTCGGTGCTCACTATTGAAGTATAGCCGCTGGCCCCGTGCCGGAGTTTCCCAGCCAGCCGTCGGAACCGGCCCGGTGACGGACGTCATCCCCATGGACCGCCTGAGCCTACCGGCCCGTCGGACGAGCGTTCCTGCGCCGGCGCAGCAGGCCGTACGCCGTGCCGCCGACGGCGAAAACAACGAAGCCGCCTAGCGCGACGAAGGTGATCATCCACATCACGTCGGGGTAGTTCCGGATCATCCAGGTGTAGAACAGGGACTGCGGGATGATGCCCACCACCGTCGCGATCACGAAGGTCCTGAACTTCATGTCGAGCAGGCCGGCCCCATAGGAGACGCCGTCGAAAGCGGCACCGGGAACCAGCCGGAGCACCAGGATGCTGTAGGGCCCCCAGCGGCCAAAGCTGCGGTCCAGCGACTCCAGCCCGAACTTGCCCACGAGCCCCTCGACCGGGCCCCGGCCGATGGTCCGGGAGATCCCGAAGCAGACGATCGCGGCGAGCGTCTGGCCCACGACGCTGAGGACCGTGCCCCAGAACGTCCCGAACGCGATCCCGTTCGCGAAGATGACGAGGGCTCCGGGGATCGGGGCGAGGATCGCCTGGCCAACCATCAGGGCCAGCGAGATCACCGGACCCCAGACGCCGAGGGTCCGCAGGTACTCGCCGATCTCCTGCTGGTTGCCGGATCGCACGGTGGACCAGCCATCCTGCACATCGGATCGAAGCGACGGGAGCAGCGCATAGGCCAGGATGCCGCCGGCGGCGATCGCGAGGGGAACGAGGGTCTGTACGCGACGATCGTTAGCGAGCCGCACCGTGTGCCCGACCGAGCGAGCGACGCGGGAGCGTCCGTCCGACGACTCTCGGGGTGGGCCGATTTCGACCGCGATGGGCTGCGACACCATGGACCTGCGTCCTTTCGTGAACGTCTCCGGCAGGGCCGGCGATACGTCCAGACTAGGCTCGGGTCTGTCACGCGTCGTCGTCCCGGTGGAGTGGTCCGGGGTGTGGCCGCTCGTCCACCCGGAGTAGTGCTCCCCGGGTATGGGTGTCGGATCGGTCCTTATCCCAGGCGCCGTGCCGAACATCGTGGTCCAGTTGGGATGTCTCGACTGGCCCGGAGAAGGTTCCCGATCAGGTGCATTTCCCAGGGGAAGTCGACGTAACGAACTCCTGACTCGACCCGCGATGGGAAAGGCCTCCGATGCCCGCCCGTCCGCGTTCGTCCGACCGACGATCCCACCGGCAGGACCCGATCACACGACCCCATGATCCATCCTGGATTGGTCCGACCTCATGAAGATGATTTATCCCGCTACGCGCCGGAGCGCCCCATGCCGTGCCAGCGGCACCTAACGACGATCACCTCGTCCGTAGCTGCTACCCCAGCCTACCGCCGTCCCTGGTCGAGCCTATGGTCCGCAAAATCCTGCCGATGACTGGGCGCCGACCAGCTCAGCGCTGCCCCCGTTTTCTCAGCCAGCGGCGTAACGGACGATCCGGCCCCTGAGAGAACCCAGGGGCCGGATCGTCCGTGTGGCGAAGCGTGCCGGTGGGGCTCAGGCGTCGCGGCGCTGGAGCAGGACCGCCGCGATCCCGAGGACCCCGACCACCCAGCCGGCCAGCACGACGGCGCCCATCACCGGCGACAGCAGATTCGCCGCTGGGTCGACCGTCATGAAGGCGTCCCCGGCGTTGGAGGGCAGGTACCTCAGGAACGTCTCCTGCGCCGACGCGGGCAGCAGGAACCCGAGGAGCTGTGGGGCGAGCAGCAGCATGACGAAGATGACTCCGATCGCGCTGGCGGCCTGGCGAAGGATGGTGCCGAGCCCGAGGCCGAGGAGGGCGACCGCCGTCAGATAGCCGGCCGAGCCGATGACGACCCGCAGTACTCCGTCGTCCGTGAGACTGGCGTTCCCCTCGCCGATCAGCGCCTGGCCGAGGAGGAATGCGCCGAACATCGTGGGAAGGGCGACCGCGAAGGTGACTCCGGCGATGACCAGGGCCTTGGCCCCCAGCACCGGCAGGCGCTTCGGGACCGAAGCGAACGTCGAGCGGATCATGCCATTGGTGAACTCGCTGGTGATGGCCAGCACGCCGACGATACCGATGACGATCTGAGCGAGCAGGTTTCCGCTGAGTCCGACGGTGACGGGGTTGCTGAAGGCGTCGGCGTCGCCGGGGTCGGGGGTGAAGGCGGCCGAGGCGAGCGCGCCGATGCCGACGATGCCGAGGACCGTCGCGAGCAGGGTCAGCCAGTTGGACCGGAGGCTGCGGAACTTCACCCACTCGGAACGGATCACCCGGGGGAAGGTCACTGCCAGGCCGGTGGAGTCGAGGCGCCCGGAGGTGCCCGGCGACGATTCAACGGGACGATCGATCGGGGCGGTGCGGTCATTCGGAGCCGTGCGGTCGAGGATAGCGGTGGCCATGGGGAGTCTCCCTGGGAGTGGGACGGACGGGCCGTCTGGGTGGTCGGTCGAGTGCGCAGTCGAGGCGGGAACTGGATCGCGATGGGCGGCGGCGGGTCGGTCAGGCCGCGGCGGCGGGCTGGTATTCCACCGAGTCATGGGTCAGGGACATGAAGGCTTCCTCCAGCGATGCCTCCCGGGGGACGAGCGCGTGGAGCGGGATGCCCTGCGCGACGGCACGGTCCCCGATCTCGGCTGCCAGGAGACCCGTCACGGTCAGGGTGTAGGCGTCGTCCGTCGATTGGATCGAGACGCCCTGGCCAAGCAGGACGCGGGTCAGGTCGGCCGGGTAGGGGGTGGTAACGTCGACGCGGCCGTCCCGCCCGACCTGGCGCAGTTCGTCGACGGTCATGTCGCGGATGAGCCGTCCGCGGCCGATGACGATCAGGTGCTCGGCCATCAGCCCCATCTCGGAGATCAGGTGCGACGAGACGAAGACCGTCCGTCCGTCGTCGGCAAGCCCCTTGAGCAGGTGCCGGATCCAGAGGATGCCCTCGGGGTCGAGGCCGTTGACCGGCTCGTCGAGGATGATGGTGTCGGGGTCGGCCAGCAGGGCGCCGGCGATCCCGAGTCGCTGCCCCATGCCGAGGGAGAACGAGCCGGCCCGCTTCTTCGCCACCGATGAGAGACCGACGAGGTCGAGGACTTCGCGGACTCGCCGGTCGGGTACGCCGGTCGTGGCGGCCATGGCCGAGAGGTGATCGTAGGCGGAGCGACCGGGGTGGATAGCCCGGGCCTCGAGCAGGGCGCCGACCTCGTGGAGGGGAGCCCGGTGGTCGGCCAGCGACCGGCCGTTGACGGTGGCGGTGCCGGAGGTCGGGCGATCGAGGCCCATGATGACGCGCATGGTGGTGGACTTGCCGGAGCCGTTGGGGCCGAGGAAGCCGGTGACGACGCCGGGCTGGACGGTGAAGCTGAGGGAGTCGACGGCGACGTGGGGGCCGTAGTGCTTGCTGAGGGAGTCGACGACGATCATGGGGCGGTTCCTTTCCTGTGGGGGCGATCGCCGGTTCGCTGGCGATGGACTCAGGTTAGGTTCCGGTGGGATTGGCGTCGTCGTCTCGTCGCGGTGTCCGGTGGGGCGGAGCTAGTCCGGGCGCAGTAGCCGCGCCTGATACGCGACGACGACGAGCTGCGCGCGGTCGTGGGCGTCCAGCTTGACCATCGCCCGGTTGACGTGGGTCTTGACCGTGAACGAGGAGATGAACAGGGTCTCGCCGATCTGCTCGTTGGACAGCCCCTGGGCGACCAGGATCAGGATCTCCCGCTCGCGCTCGGTGAGTTCGGCCAGCGCCGCCGCGTGCCCGCTCGCGCCGTCCGGACCGCCGGTGGCCGGCTGTGGCTGGGCGAGGAACCGTTCGATCAGCGTTCGCGTCGCTCTCGGGGAGAGCAGCGAGTCCCCGCCGGCGACGGTCCGGATCGCGTTGACGATCTCGTCCGGCGTCGCCCCCTTGCCGAGGAACCCGCTGGCGCCGGCCTGGAGGGCGAACGCGACGTTGTCGTCCGTCTCGAAGGTGGTCAGGATGATGATGCGGACGCCGGCCATGTCCGGGTGCGCCCGGATGCGCCGCGTCGCCTCGATGCCGTCCAGGCCGGGCATCCGGATGTCCATCAGCACGACATCGGCCCGCTCGCCGTGGGCGCGGCGGACGGCAGCCTCGCCGTCAGCGACGTCACCGACGACGGTCAGGTCGTCCTCGAGCTCCAGGACGCCCCGTAGACCGGCCCGGATCAGCGGCTGGTCATCGACGATCAGGACCCGGATCATGGCGTCTGCTCCGTCCCGGCGGCGTGCGCCGGTGTATAGGGGATGTGCGCCCGGAGGACGAAGCGCCCGTCGGCATGGGGGCCGGCGGTGATGTGGCCGCCCACCGAGCCGACGCGCTCGTGGAGGCCGACCACTCCGTAACCGGCCCCTGGCGCCCAGGGCCCGGCCCCGCCGATCTCGGTACGGATCGGATTGGAGACGGTGACGACCAGGCCATCGGTCTCATAGGAGATGGTCAGCCGCGTATCGCCCGCGGAGCCATGCTTCGTCGCGTTGGTCAGCGCTTCCTGGATGACCCGGTAGGCCGTCACCTCACTCGCCGCGTCGAGCGGGACCGCCTCGCCGCGGATCGTCCAGTGAATCCGGTCGTCGCCGCTGGAGTAGGTCTGGATCAGGTCGCTCACCTGCGACATCCCGGGAGCGGGGTCGCGCTGGTCATCGTCGCCCGTCGAGCGGAGGAGACGGAGGACCGCCGAGAGGTCGTCGAGCGCGGACCGGGCGGCCTCGCTCACGCGGTCGACCGCCGTGGCGGCGGTCCCGAATGCCTCCTTCTCCATCGCCCGTGACGCCAGCCCAGCCTGGATGTTCACCACGGCGATATGGTGGGCGACGATGTCATGCAACTCCCGAGCGATGCGGAGCCGCTCCTCCGCCACTCTTGTCCTGGCCATCTGCTCGCGCGTCTCCTCGGCGCGGCGTGCCCGCTCCTGCAGCAACTCGATGTAGGTCCGGCGGCTGCGGACGCCGTCGCCGATGGCCCCCGCAAGTGCGATCCAGACCATGACACTGATACCCGTCAGGATGCCTTCGATCTCGTCGGTGGAGCCCGCGATCAACCCCACGACCGAGACCAGGGCGATCGCTGTCGCGATCAACGTCGTCCGGCGTGGTTTCTGGCTGGCCACCGTGTACAGCGCGACGGCCGTACCGGCGGTGACTGGCACGGTGTGGGCGTCCGTCAGCAGCGTCGGGATCGCCATGAACAGCACGACGCCGAGGACGACCAGGGGGTCCCGCCGTCGGAGGAGGAGCGCGAACGCGACGACGATCGATACGAACAGGGTGGGGACGACCGCGATGCGCTCGCCCTCATCGAGGAACGGGGGAACGTACGGCAGTGGGAGGATGAGCAGGGCGATGCCAGCGTCGAGCATCCATCGGAGCCATCGCCTCCTGCTGGCACTGCTCATCGGTCCGGGCTCCTCGATGGCGCTGGGCGGGTCAACGGCGCGACCCGTACGGTCATCGTACTCCCGTTGTCCTCGGTCCTCCGGGGACCCGGTGCGGCGTCCCGGAGCGACCGGGAGCATCCCCGGACATCTCTCGAGCCCACCGCCGTTTGGACCAGGCGACACGGAGCGAGGCGGATCGCTTCCGTCGCCCCTCGCGCTCCGTGCGGTTGGACGCCCGCGGCCACTGAACGCCAGGTGACCCGCGTTCCGGTCCGTGCCCCGGGGGCATGCCACCGGGTCGGGTCGGAGTGGGCGGGGAAGGGGGATATCAACGGATGACGGCACGTCCGGAGCGAGCGGGCGCACAAGCCCTCAGGACCGCTCCGATGCCCGCCAGCCGGAGTCTGTGGCCCGGCGCCTGGACGACCCGCGCGGCGGCCGTGCGAAAGGCGAGGAGCAACGCCAGGTGTCGCTTCCAGCCGCGTGGCCACCCTTCGTACGCGGTCAGCATCTCCCGCCCGGCTGGCTGGGTCGTGTCCCAGGCGAGCAGGACCGGCTGGCTCCGGCCGATACGCGCGACCGTTAGATCGTCATCCAGGACGTGCACCCAGTCGTCCCCGGGCTCCAGCCGGGCGTCGAGCGCCGCGCTGGCGTCCTGGAGATCCCGCAGGAGCATGTGGAGCGTCCAGTCCGCGCTGGTCTCCAGTTCGCTGTCGCCGGCGTGGCGACCCGTCACGGACCATTCCGGCGCTCTCACCGGCCCCTGGCTCCCTGTCCCGGCCATCGGCACGCCTGGACCGAGTGGACCGGCTGCAGGGACACCGCGCCGTCGCAACCGCAGGTCGATCAGCCTGCCACTCGACGGGTCGATGGCCACGTCAAGGACCTCGACACGCCCGTGATTGATGTGCTGGGCGATCATCACCCCGAGCATCGGGTTCTCGCC
>CADCWK010000261.1 GCA_902806375.1 uncultured Thermomicrobiales bacterium | reverse complement strand
GGACAAGGTCGAGGCGGTTCGGGCCGGACTGCTGGGCTGGTTCGCCGCCAACGCCCGTGACCTGCCCTGGCGGCGCACCCGCGACCCGTACGCCATCCTGGTCTCCGAGGTGATGCTGCAGCAGACCCAGGTCGACCGCGTGATCCCCTACTACGAGCGCTGGCTCGAGCAGTTCCCGGACGTGACCGCGCTGGCCTACGCTCCGACGGCGGACGTCATCACCGCGTGGGCCGGGCTGGGCTACAACCGGCGGGCCGTCAACCTCCAGCGCACCGCCCGGTTCGTCGTCGAGGAGCGCAACGGCGTCTTCCCGCGCGACATCGCGGAGTTGCTGACGCTGCCAGGCATCGGCCCGTATACCTCCGGCGCCATCGCCGCCTTCGCCTTCGAGCAGGACGCCGCCTTCATCGACACGAACATGCGCCGGGTGCTGCACCGGGTCGCCTTCGGGCCGGATGTCCCCGACCAGCTCCGGCACGACCGGGAGGTCATCCCGGTCGCTCGCCAGTTCGTGCCGCCGGGACAGGGCTGGACGTGGAACCAGGCGCTGATCGAGTTCGGTGCCCTCCAGTGCACGGCTCGCAAGCCGGCCTGCCTCATCTGCCCGTTGCAGACCCACTGCGCCTCGTACCCGGCCATCCTCGGTGCGCTCGCCACCGTGCCGAAGGGGAGCCGCAAGGCGTCAGAGGCGCCCTTCGCGGGTTCCAACCGGTTCTACCGCGGCCGGATCATCGACCTGCTCCGGACCGCCCCAGCGGCCGGGTTGTCGCTGACCGAGCTCGGAGCGGCGGTCCGGCCCGGCTTCGGCGCCGATGACCTGCCGTGGATCGCCGGCGTCGCCGCTGGCCTCGCGCGGGACGGGCTGGCCGTGGTGGAACCAGTGGTCGCCGAAGAGCGTCCCAGCTACGACGGCGGGACCAGTGAGGTCCTGGAGACCGGGCCCGCGGGAACGGTCCGCGTCCGGCTGCCGTAGCGCTGGGGAGTCCACCGGTGCTGCCTCGATCGATGCGGCATCCGGGCGATCTCCGCACCCCGACCCGGGCGGGCGCTGTCGGGTCAACCGGCTTACCGGTCACCGTCCCGGGTCGCGGCCGCTGACCCGGCCAGCCCGCGGACGAAGGGGGCGATGAGCCCGGCCAACCGGACCCAGTGCTCCTCGCCGGTCGACGCTGGAAGCCCCGGTTCCCGGTCGGCCCGCCACAGTCGCTGGAGCCAGAAGCCCTGATCCCCGTCGGGGTCCGTCAGGTCGTGGACGAGGAACCCGGGCAGCGACTCGGCGACCGCGGTCAGGACGATCCGGCCCTCTTCGGCCACAGCGACCGCCTCCCGCCAGACGATCCAGCGGTCGGCGCCGGTCAGACCATCCGCGAGCGCGAGCAACGCTACCGCGCGGTCGTGATTGGTGGCGCCCGGTCCCGCGAAGCGGCGCGTCAGGCCGGGGTGCCAGCGGTCACCCAGGGCCGGGAAGACGAGTCCGCCGTCGGTCGCAATCGTCAGGGCGCCCGCGAGCGAGAGCGACGCCGAGCGGGCCTTGGCAGCAGCAACCCGGACCAGTGGCTCGCCCGGTTCGGCCAGCGGACCGTCCGGGGACGGCTCGTCAATCACGACGCCCGGCGGTAACGGCCGCAGAGCGATCCCCCGGCCGATGAGTAGCCGGATCCGGGCCAGCTTGTCGGGGTTGGCGGTCGCCGCGACGATCGTGTCCCGGGCCGATGTACTCACCTGCTGTGACGTCCTCTCGTTGGCATGGACCGGTCGCTGACATGGATGCACCGGGTCACCTGCCGACGGTACCCACGCCTCGACTCGGCACTACTCCTCTCGCCGTGCCCTCTACCGCTGGCACTCCTCAAGGATCGGACCGGGTCACGCCGGACCGGGCGCCGGTGTCCGATGTCTCTCCGCCTGCCCATGGTCATCCGGGTACCACGAATCCTTGCCGGGATGGCTCTACACGGCGCCACGCGTGGTCATCCACAGCGGTCCGCCGAGGGACACCTCACGGATCCAGCCTGGACCCGGTCTCCGAGGTCGGGCCCATGGATGTCACCGGGAGCCGTCTCGGCGATGGCTCGCGGGGACCCTCACCACGGTGATGTCACGATTGCCCCATCGAAACGGTTGCGTTTCGATAGAACATGGGATAGCCTGTTGGAACGAAACGGTATCGTTTCGATTCGCAAATGGGGCGATGGTGGCTTCGACCCGGTACGGACGACGACCAGACGCTCTGGTCGGACGACCGGCCGGAGGTCGATCCTCAGCCCCTTCTCCCTGCTCGCCTGGCGACCCAGGGCATCCCGATGGAGAACCGTCGATGGCACAGAACACGGCACTCGTACCCGGCGACACGCTCGCTCCAGGTGACCTCTTCGCTCCTGAGGCGACCGAGGCCCCGCCCCACCCAGTCGTCGCCGCGGCGGCGGCCCATCGCTGGCTGATCCTGGCCATCATCAGTATCTCGCAGCTGATGGTCGTGCTCGACGCCACCATCGTCAACATCGCGCTCCCCTCGGCCCAGACCGCGCTCGCGTTCTCGAATGACCAGCGGCAGTGGATCGTGACGTCCTACGCCCTCGCCTTCGGGAGCCTGCTCCTCCTCGGTGGTCGCCTGGCCGACGTCTTCGGCCGGAAGACGATCTTCGTCACCGGCCTGGCCGGGTTCGCGGTCGCCTCGGCGATCGGCGGCGCGGCGCCCAACTTCGAGGTCCTGGTGTTCGCCCGCGCGCTGCAGGGCGTCTTCGCGGCACTCCTGGCCCCGGCCGCCCTCTCGATCCTGACGACGACCTTCACCGATCCGGCCGAGCGTGGCCGCGCGTTCGGCATCTTCGGCGCGATCGCCGGGGCCGGCGGCGGCATCGGCCTCCTGCTCGGTGGTGTCCTGACCGAGTTCCTCGACTGGCGCTGGACGCTCTATGTCAACCTGGTCTTCGCCGCCGTCGCGATCGTCGGCTCCGTCATCTACCTCCGCAACCACCGGCCCGACCACAAGGTGCAGCTCGACATCCTCGGGACGGTCCTCGTCTCGGCCGGCCTCTTCAGCATCGTCTACGGGTTCTCCAACGCGGAGAGTTCCTCGTGGAGTGACGTCATGACCTGGGGCTTCCTGACCGCCGGTGTCGTGCTCGTCGCCGCCTTCGCCTGGTGGCAGACCCGCGCCCCCCAGCCCCTCCTCCCGCTTCGCATCCTGCTCGACCGCAACCGTGGTGGCTCATTCGTCGCGCTCCTCATCTCGGGCGCCGGGATGTTCGGCGTCTTCCTCTTCCTGACCTACTACCTCCAGCAGAGCCTCAGCTACACCCCGATCCAGACCGGCCTGGCGTTCCTGCCCATGATCGGCGGCATCATCTTCTCGGCCACGATGGCGACCAGCGTCCTGCTGCCGAGGATGAGCGCCCGCATTCTCATCCCGGGCGGGATGCTCCTCGCCGCCAGCGCGCTGACCTACCTCACCCGTCTGGACCTGACCAGTTCCTATTCGCTGGATATCCTGCCCGCCCTCATCGTGATGGGTCTCGGCATGGGGCTGATCTTCGCTCCGGCGACCAGCGTCGGCACGCTGGGGATCGACCCGGACGACGCCGGCGCCGGGTCGGCCGTCGTCAGCACCGTCCAGCAGGTCGGCGGCTCGATCGGCACCGCCCTCCTCAGCACGCTCGCGGCCTCGGCGGCCTCGGCCTACCTGGTCGGGCGGACCGCGGACGCGGCCAACGTCACTCAGGCGACCCTGGAGAGCTACTCCACCGCCTACTGGTGGTCAGCCGGATTCTTCGTGGTCGGCGCGATCCTGACCGCCATCATCCTCCGATCCGGTCGCCCGGACTTCAGCCAGAGCACGGGCACGACGACCCATATGTAGCCGATCACCGATCCGGCAACCCGCGGCCGGCGGGACACGTCCACCCCTGGCGGAAACGCCGGTGGTGGGCGGTCCCGCCGGCGTACCGGCGGCCCCGACCGCCAGCCTCGCCCGTACCTGTGGCAGACTATGTACGGATTCCGGGTACGGATCCCGGGACCGACCAGACGGGACGCAACGACGCGTCGGAGAAGTGTGACGATGTTAGCGACGACCGGCCCGGCCAGCTCCCGGAAGACCCGCCTCACCCCCGAGCGCGAGGCCGAGCTCTACGGCAAGATCCTCGAACTCCTGCAGGCGGAGGGGTACGAGAACCTGACGATGGACACCATCGCCAGCCACAC
>CADCWK010000260.1 GCA_902806375.1 uncultured Thermomicrobiales bacterium | reverse complement strand
CCAGACCCGTGCCGAACGCTGGTGCCTGACACCCGACACCCGGATCGCCGGGCCGGACGAGGCGCCAACCCTGATCGAGCGGGCGGGGATCGCGACCCTGTTCCCCGCCTCGCCCGAGGTCTCCAGCCTCTACGCCGCCTTCGCCGGGCCGGACGCTCCGATCGAAGCCGGTCACTCGACGCCGACCGGTCAGGTCTACGGCTGGCGCTGGGTGCTCGGCCGGCGGGAGGTCGCCTTTTACGGCGCGATCGTCCGCGGCAAACCGACGTGGGTCGCCTGGCCGCTGCTGCCGGCCCTGCTCCGCCTGCGCGGCGACACCCAGCCGGTCGACGAGCAGCTCGCGGCGGGACTGCTCTCCGCCGACGCGCACCGGGTCGCCGGCGCACTGGCCGGCAACGGCGGCACCCTGACGACCAGTGAACTCCGCCGCGTCGCCGGTTTCGAGACCGGCAGGGAGCGCCGCGCCGCCTACCTCCGGGCAATCGCCGAACTCGATCGGCGTCTGCTGCTCGGCCGTGGCTTCGGTCCGCCGGACGATCCCAACGACGGCGACATGCGCCAGACGCTCGTCGCCGTGCGCTACCCGGAAGCCGTCGCGGCGGCCAGAGCGATGGACACCGCGACAGCGATGCGGCACCTGCTGAGCGCGTACCTCTCGGGAGCGGTCCTCATTCGCCCGACCCTCTTCGCCCGCCATCTCGGCCTCGACCGGTCCGCCGTCGAGACGGCCCTCGCGACCATGGCGAGAGGGGGAATCGTCGAGCGGTTCCACCCCGAGGGCGAGAAGCAGGACGTCTACGCAGTCACGGCCGACAGCGAGTCGACCACCCCGGGAGGTTCCCTTTGATGCCAGACCGATCCATCCGCGAACGACTCACGGCCGCCCAGTCGTTCCTCGAGAGTATGTCCGTGGAGCGACCTGTCGAAGCGGCCATCGGCCGGACGATCACCGGTGACGGCGACCACAGCGGTGTCGTGACTGCCCTCGCCCGCTACCAGAACGTCGACGGCGGCTTCGGCCACGGACTGGAGCCGGACATCTCCGCCCCGCAGAGCAACCCGTTCGCGGCCCGGGTCGCGCTGCACGCCGTCATCGAGACGGGCATCCCGGTCACCGATCCGGTCGTCACCCGGCTGGTCGGCTGGCTGGAGGGACGGCAGGGCGACGACGGCTGCTGGCGCTGGGAGCCAGGAACCCTCGATCACCCGATCGCGCCCTGGTTCGCTGGCTGGGAGTTCCCGGCCCTGAACCCGGCGCTCGATCTGGCTGGAGCCCTCGCCCGGCTTGGCCTGGGCTCGGAACGCCTGCATCGCCGCTGCCGTGACCTCTACGCCCGGCTGGCCAACCCGGACGAGATCACTGCCGGTGATTACTACGCGTTGCTGCCCTATGCCGAGTCACTCCCCTGGCTGCCCGACCTCCCGGACCGCGACGCATCACTGGAGGCGCTGGCCACCCATATCGCCCGGAACCTCACCGAAGGCACCTACGCCACGCCGCAGGAAGCGGCCGAGCACATCGGCCCGCCGGACGGCCCGATCGCGACACGGTTGCCCGCTGACACGTTCGATCGACTCCGTGCCGACCTGCTCGCCTCGCAGGCGGCCGACGGTCGCTGGCAAAGCTCTTTCGGCTCGCACTGGGACCCCTACCAGACCGTGTCCGGGATGGCGATCCTGGCGCACGATGCCAGTCGTTGAGACGCCCCACGCAAACCGTTTTCGTCTACGTCGCCGGGTAACAGCTCCAGGGATATGTCTTCCGAAAGCGTGGGCGAGACCGGGTGGCACCATGCCATTCCAGCGTCGCACCGGATCACCGTCCAGTCCCATCGGGCGATACCGGGCACATCGACCTCACGTTCGCCTGGGCTGCGTCGTCAACCTCTTGAGGGCGACGACGGATGGTCCGTGCCGGGCCCGAAACGATGAGGATGTGTGCCATGTCGACGCGAACCCGAGCCTTACTCCCGTCCACGACCCGTCCCCACCGTATTGTCGTCCTCGGGGCAGGCTACGCCGGCGTCCTCGCCGCCAACCGGATTCTGACCGCCGTATCGAAGCCGGGACACACGTCCGGCGCCGTCCATCTCACCGTCGTCAACCCGCGACCCGACTTCGTCGAACGGATCCGCCTCCACCAGGTGATCGCCGGGACGGCCAGGACCGCGACGCGTCCCATGTCGGAGATGCTGCACGAGCGCGCCACCCAGGTCACCGGCACAGCGGTCCAGATCGACGCGGACGCCCGGTCGGTCCACGTCGAGCAGGACGGCACCATGCTCCCGCTGGCCTACGACACCCTCCTCTACGCAGTCGGCAGCCATGCCACGACCCAGGTCCCCGGCGTCCGGGAACATGCCCTGCCGAGCGCCAGTGCCGAGGACGCCGCGATCGCCCGCGAGCGGATCGCCGGCCTTCCCCCTGAGGCCCGGGTCGCGGTCGTCGGCGGTGGTCTCACCGGGATCGAGCTGGCAAGCGAGATCGCCGAGCGCCGGCCCGACCTCCGCGTCGTGCTCCTCTCGTCCGGCGAGATCGCGTCCGGGCTGAGCGACGGAGGACGCCGGCGCCTGCTGCGGGAACTCGGCCGGTTGGGCGTCGACGTCCAGTCCCGCTCGCGCGTCGCCCGGGTCGAGGCCGGTCAGCTCGTGCTTGCCGACCAAGCGCCAATCAGCTTCGACGCCTGCGTCTGGGCCGCGTCGTTCGCCGTCCCTGACCTCGCCCGGCGCAGCGGTCTCGCGACGGATGCGATAGGCCGCCTGCGGGTCGACGAGACGCTGACGAGTCTCGACCGACCCGACATCGTCGGTGCCGGCGATGCGGTGGTCACGCCCGATGCGGTCGGGCATCATCTCCGCATGAGTTGCGCGGCGGCGCTGCCGCTCGGTGGGCACGCCGCCGACACCATCCTGGCCCGGCTGCGGGGTGAGCCCGCGACGCCAATCTCGGTCGGATTCGGAGGTCAGTGCATCAGCCTCGGCCGGCGCCGGGGTCTGGTCCAGATGGTCCGGCGGGACGACACTCCGCGTGACCTCGTCATCTCCGGCCCGGTCGGAGCGTGGACCAAGGAGCGGATCTGCCGCTACACGGTCTCGACGGTCCGGGCCGAGCGTCGCCGGCGGAGCATCAAGCTGGGAGTGAGTGGTCCGCCCCGGGTCGGACCGGCGACCCTCGGTCAACGCGAAATGGAGACCGCGCGATGACGTTCGCCCCGGGCGACCCCGAGTATCGCCACCTGTTCGGGGTCGCCTACCGGTTGCTGGGATCGGCCCAGGATGCCGAGGACGCGATCCAGGACGGGTTGATCCGCTGGCAGCAACTGTCGGAGACGGACCGGGGCCTGATCCGGGAACCGCTGGCCTGGCTGACTCGCGTCGTCAGCCGGATCTGCCTGGATCAACTCGGGTCCGCCCGGGCCCGCCGGGAGCAGTACGCCGGGATCTGGCTGCCGGAACCATTGCCTGGCCCGGGCGATTCGCTGGTCAGCGACGGCACGGCGGCGGCGGCCAGCGATCCGGCCGATGCCGTCACGCGCGACGAATCGGTGTCGATGGCCCTGCTCCTGGTGATGGAACAACTCAGTCCCGGCGAGCGCGTCGCCCTGGTCCTGCATGACGTCTTCGGGCTGCCATTCGGGGAGATCGGCCGCATCGTCGACCGCAGCCCGGACGCCTGCCGGCAACTGGCCTCGACGGCCCGTCGTCACATTCGCTCCCGCCCACGCTTCACGGCCAGCGGCCCGGAGCGTGACCGGGTCGTGGCGGCGTTCGCGCAGGCCTGTATGGGCGGCGATCTCGGTGCCCTCGCCGAAGTCCTCGACCCGGACGTCGTCTCCCGAGGCGACGGCGGTGGCGTCGTTTCGGCTGGCACGCGGCCGATCCATGGCCTCGTGCGCGTGGCGCGGCTGCTGACCGGACTCCGGCGTAGCGGCCTGATCCCCGACGCCGGGATCGCGTGGGAACTCGCCCCGATCAACGGCCAGACAGGCATCGTGGTCCTCAACCACGGGACGGTCTACGCTGTCATCGATGTCGCCGTCCGGGATGGCCTGGTCGCCGAACTGGCAACGGTCGTCGCGCCGGACAAGCTCAGACGGTGGCAGCACCTGACTGGGACGGACGTGACGACCTAGCGACTGAAGACGACGAGGGTATCGGCCAGCACGTCGGGCTGGCCGATGGTCGTTGTCCCGTCGGTCACCGAGAACGTAA